>NZ_JANXNX010000073.1 GCF_025353885.1 Sphingomonas sp.
CCAGCCCAGCCGGTGCCGTCGTATTTTCCCGCGCGCACTCGTCGATCGCCTGGGCATCGGCGAGGATGCGTGCGGCCCGTTCGGCAAGGCTGCTGCCGGTCTCGGTCAGCGCCAGCCTGCGTGACGTCCGATGGAACAGGCTGGCTCCGGTCCGTGCCTCAAGCCGCGTGATGGCCTTCGACACGGTGGCCTTCGACAGGCCGAGCGCGGCGGCGGCGGCGCTGAACGACCGGTGTTCGACAACCGTTGCAAAGATTGCCCAAGCTTCGAGGTCAGGAAGTCGCATAAACGAAACGATCCGTTTCCAAGGTTTCTATTTCTAAACCAGGGTTGCCACCTATGTTCGGTCTCGACAACCCTTCTCTCACTTGGAGAAACAAGATGATCGACATTCGCCCCTTCAAGACGCTCGGTGCCGCCAACCACGGCTGGCTCGATGCGCATCATCATTTTTCGTTCGGCGGCTATCACGACCCGAAGCGTATGGGGTGGGGCAGTATCCGCGTCTGGAACGATGACACCATTGCCGCCAATTCCGGATTTCCTCCGCACCCGCACCGCGACATGGAGATCATCACCTATGTCCGCAGCGGCGCGATCACGCATGAGGATTCGATGGGCAACAAGGGCCGCACCGGTGCTGGCGATGTGCAGGTGATGAGCGCTGGTTCTGGCGTCCGCCATTCCGAATTCAACGTCGAGAACGAAGCCACCACGCTGTTCCAGATCTGGGTCGAGCCGCGCGAATTCGGCGGTGCTCCCGGCTGGGGTGCAAAGCCGTTTCCAAAGGGCGACCGGTCGGGCCAATTCCAGGTCCTCGCCAGCGGCTTTGGCGACGACGGCGCGCTGCCTATCCGCGCCGACGCCCGCGTGCTGGGGGCGACGCTGAAATCCGGTCAGAGCGTCAGCCATGAGGTCGGCGCGGGGCGTCATGCCTATCTGGTGCCCGCACTCGGTCGGATCGAGGTCGATGGCGTGGCGGTCGATGCCGGCGACGGCGTTGCGCTGGGCGAGGGCAAATATTCGATACTGGCCAGCGACGACAGCGAGCTCGTCCTAGTCGATGCCGCCTGATTCAATTTTCATCAAGGAAAGATATGACATGGCAAAAGTTCTGGTGCTTTATTACTCGCATTATGGTCACATCGCGGCGATGGCCGACGCCGTGGCAGAGGGCGCGCGCAGCGCCGGCGCGACGGTCGACGTCAAGCGCATTCCCGACGCCGGGGGCGTGACGGCGGCGCGGCCCGGCGACCCGCAAGCGTCGATTGCCGGACTGGCGGACTATGACGCGGTCGTCGTCGGGACCGGCACCCGCTTTGGCCGGATCAGCAGCGAGATGGCGGGTTTCCTCGACCAGGCGGGCGGGCTGTGGGCGACCGGTGCGCTGAACGGCAAGGTCGGCGGCGCATTCGTCTCGACCGCGAGCCAGCATGGCGGACAGGAAACCACGCTGTTTTCGATCATCACCAATCTGCTCCATTTCGGCATGACGATCGTCGGGCTGGACTATGGCCATGCCGGGCAGATGGGCCATGATGAGGTCGTCGGCGGTGCTCCGTATGGCGCAACGACTATTGCGGGCGGCCGAGGCGAGCGCCAGCCGTCTGAAATCGACCTGTCGGGGGCCCGTTATCAGGGCCGCCGCGTGGCCGAGGTCGCGACCAAGCTGTTTGGATAGACACACAGAAATCGCAGTAAATCGGCAAGAAAGATGCGCGGGTAGGAAATTATCGCAAAGCCCGCGCGTCGTGAATATCCGGAGCCGTGCGGCGGTCTAACGCGCCGCACGGTTGTAGGACAGGCCTTTGGACATCGGCACTAGCACCCGAACGCCGTCAAGCGTGAGCAGTCGGGATGTCGCGGCCGCCGGAACAGGGGTGCTGGGCAGAAGCACATACAGGCGGTCGGGAACCAGCCTGCCGCCCGCGAAATCCGCATCCTCGACCTTCAGCCGGGCCAGCGTCGACAGTGTGTCGCGCGCCGCATAGACAACCCGCACCGGTTTCCCCGCAGCAACCGCGCGCCACGCCACTTCCTGGAACAGGTCCAGGTCTTTCGTCGGCTTGGCGGGGGCGAAGGTTACGTCCCTGGCGTTGGCAATGGCCGTCGCCCAGCGCGGATCGACGGTGCGGTAAAATGGCTTGTAACGGTCGGCATCGGCAGTGACGCGGCGGATCGCCGACATCATGCCCGTCAGGTCCATGAATTGCACGAACACGACCAGCAGCAGGACCTGCGCGCCCCGCTTTGCCGAAAGCCGATAGGCGATCGTGACGGCCGCCAACAGGATGACATAGGCGACGATCCAGAACAGCCGTCCCGAGGCGCGGATCGGGTCGAGCATCGCGAGCACTGGATAGGACAGCCGGATCAGCAGGACGGTATGTCCCTGCCAGTTCAGGCTGTGGCTGATCGCCAGCACTGTCAGGACCACACAGGCGGGAATAAGCCACAATAACCGGGCATGAAGGCTGGCGGTCGGCTCGGCGGGCGGCGTCCGCCAGGCGACAAAGGGCACGCAGGCGATGAGGACCAGAAAGCCCAGCCCCAGATACTGGAACCCTTCGAAATCACGACCCTGTTGCTGTTCGATCGCGGGCAGGAAGACCGAATAGGACGGGTTCGACGGGTTCCACAGCGCGTCCATCGCCATGCCATAGACGCCGTAAGTGTGGGTCGGCAGAAAGTCGAAGTCGATGCCGAGGCGACTGACGATCAGGACGACCGCCACCGCCGTTGCGCCTGCCCCGGCGACCAAGATCGACCGGTCCCGCCACCCCCGTTCGTTGATGAAACGTTCGAGCATCGCACTGGCCCAGACGGCGGCGACCAGCAGCAGCATATAGTTGTGGATGAGCGCCGCCACGCCGAGCACAGCGATCCACCAGCGCGGATCGCGCGCCCGCCTGGCGTCGACGAAGACCCACAACGCCCACAGTAACAGCCAGTGCGATTGCAGGTTGGCGTGGATGTAGCGGACGTAGAGCGACGGCAGCAACATGAACACCGCAACGCCGAGCCACAGGGTCGTGCGCGACGGCGCATAGGGGCGCAGCAGCGCGCGGGCGAAAATCGTCTGGAGGATGAGGCACAGCAAGACATAGGGGCCGACAAACTGGAGATTTGGTCCCATCCATCGGGCCAGCGGCGCCACCAGCATGGCGAGCAGCGGATTGCTGTCGGTGAACAGCAGGGGCATGGATTGCGGCGCGTTCAGCAGCCGGGTCGATAGCGAAAGACCGGTGCCGGGATCGTTCAGCCAGGCGTGGAGGCCGAGCGCGTTTTCGCCATTGTCGGACCCCCGCAACAGCCATCCAAAATTATTGGGGTCGAGGATGGATGGGTGATAAAAGAGAAGGAACACCATGATCGGCAGGATCGCCAACAGACCAAGATCCAGGCAGATGGCGCGCAATTTCATGCGATCACTCAATGCGGGCGAACTTCTTAAAACTGGTTAATGGCGGTTTGTCCAAGCCTGATTGGCCCACTGATATGGCAAGGATTTGGTCCGGTCTTGGTGAGGGCTGTGCGGAAAACGAACTTCGCGCTAAAGGCTGAGGATCGACGCACACCCCCGTCCCCTGCCGCACGCGGCCAGGGGGGATTTCAAAACTATGTTCCTTGCCGACACCATATTGTTCATCGATGCCGAGGCGATCATCGTCGACAAGCCTGCGGGCCTGCCGGTCGATCCGCCGCGCGATGGCTCGCTTTCAATCCACAACCATCTGGATTCAATGCGTTTTGGATTTCGCCGGGTGCCGCACGCAGTGCACCGGCTCGACCGCGACACGTCGGGCTGCCTGCTGCTGGCGCGCAATCCCAAGGCGCTGAAGCGTTTCGGCGCGGCGTTCGAGGCGGGGCTGGTCGAAAAAATCTACCTTGCCGTGCTGACCGGCGATCCCGACGGGAACGAGGGCCTGATCGACCTGCCGCTCGCCAAGATCAGCAGCCGCGAGGAGGGCTGGCGGATGGTCGTCGATCCCAAGGGCAAGTCGGCGCGGACCGGCTGGACCAAGCTGGGCGTGCGCCAGGGCCGGGCGCTGATCGCATTCCGACCCGAAACCGGGCGCACCCACCAGTTGCGCGTCCATGCGGTCGAGGGGCTGGGCTTTCCGATCGCCGGCGACCCGGTTTATGGCGACGGCGTCGGGCCGATGATGCTCCATGCGTCGGGCCTGTCGCTGCCGCGCGAGGGCAAGGATGCGATTGCGGCGACGTCGCCAATTCCGGATCGCTTCATCGACGCGGGGTTCGGCCCTGACGTGACCGGCCCCGACGTAGCAGGCGCTGTGGTTGGCTCGGCAACAATCGGCAAGCCCGATGCCGTTGCCGAACCGGAACCCGAAGATGGCTGAGTGGCCACCGCTGCCCGAGGCCGCGATCGAGGAGAAATTCCTCGCGGCGACCGGGCCGGGCGGGCAGAATGTGAACAAGGTTGCGACAGCGGTTCAGATCAGACTCGACGTGTTCGCGCTCGGCCTGAGCCCCCACGCCTATGTCCGGTTGAAATCGCTGGCCGGAAGCCGTTGGACCAATGACGGCGAGATCGTGTTGACCGCGCGCAGCCACCGCACACAGGAGGCCAACCGCGCCGAAGCCCGTGAGCGCCTGGCCGAACTTGTGGCCAAGGCGCATATCATGCCGATCCGTCGGGTGAAAACGCGCCCGAGCAAGAACGCCAAGGCCAAGCGCGTGGATTCGAAGGTGATCCGGGGCGGGGTGAAGAAGGGGCGGGGAAAGGTGGAACTGGACTGAAACAACTTTCGTCACCCCGGCGAACTTGGCTAACGAAAAAACTTTAAGACATCGAGACACCCGATATGCATAGTTTCCAGATCGCCCCGACCGAGAAATCCGCACTGTGGCGCGACCTGCTGGCGGCGGTGGATGCGATAACCGCGGGCGAGCCCGACGGTGTCGCCAACATGGCAAATGCGGCGGCGTTGCTGTTCGAATATC
>NZ_JANXNX010000075.1 GCF_025353885.1 Sphingomonas sp.
GATATTCGAACAGCAACGCCGCCGCATTTGCCATGTTGGCGACACCGTCGGGCTCGCCCGCGGTTATCGCATCCACCGCCGCCAGCAGGTCGCGCCACAGTGCGGATTTCTCGGTCGGGGCGATCTGGAAACTATGCATATAGGGTGTCTCTTGTCTTTCAAGATATGTGGTCCGCCAAATTCGTCACCCCGGCGCAGGCCGGGGCCTATACGGCTTTCCGAAAGATGTGCACCCGATCCGACAACCGTATAGGCCCCGGCCTACGCCGGGGTGACGACGGCGGCGGTCTCTCATGATCACCCTCATCGTCGCCCGTGCCGCCAACAATGTCATCGGCCTCGACGGCAAGATGCCTTGGCGCATTCCCGCTGACCTCCGGCATTTCAAGGCGCTGACCACCGGTCGGCCGATGATCATGGGACGCAAGACCTTCGAAAGCCTCCCCGGCCTGCTGTCGGACCGCCGCCATATCGTCCTGACCCGCGACACCGGCTGGTCAGCCCCCGGTGCGGAGATCGCGCACGATGTCGGCGCGGCGCTGGCGTTGGCGGGGACCGACGTCTCGATCATCGGCGGCGCGGAAATCTATCGCCTGTTCATCCCCCTGGCCGACCGCATCGAGCTGACTGAAATTCATGCCGCGCCGAACGGTGACACGCATTTGCCCGACTTCGGTCCGGAGTGGGTGGAGACCGCCCGGGAAGCCTGCGGCACCCATGATTTCGTAACCCTCGAAAAATAACCGTCGGGCTTCCTACCCCCCAAACAACCCTTTCAGCCCCGCAAACGGTCCCTTCTCGACCTCGTCTTCGGCGACGACCCCGGCTTCTTTCAGCCGGGCGGCGGCGGCCTTTGCGCGGGGAAAGGGATCGACCGACAGCGCCAGCGTCTGCGCGACCGCTTCGCCCAGGTCCAACGCCCCGCCATCGTGCGCCATCACGTCCAGGTCGCTTTCGGAAAGCTCGACCTCGTCCTCCTCACCGCTCGCCAGCACGGCAGCATCGACGAAGCGCACGCGGAATTTCTGGTCGACGACGGCAGGGACAGGATCGCCCGTCACCACGCAGAATTGGGTCAGCGAAGCCCGCAGGTGCCCCGCGACATCGACTCCCCCGGCACGCTCCAGCAGCACCATCTCCGCCGACAAGGCCTCGATCCCGCTCCACCCGAATCGCACCGCCAGCGCAGCCCGCTCTCCCGCGTCCGCCTCGATCGTTTCCGCAATCGCCGCCGACCCGATCCGGTCAAGCGGCACCCGCCGCGAAAACTCAGGGACCGGCTCGCTCACCCCAAATTACCTGCCATCAATTCTTCGAACGTCCCGCGCTCCAGCCGTTCCTTCAGCGCATCGACCAACCCGCGCACCACCGCCAGCGCGTGCGGAGCCGGAGTCTCGCCACGCCACAGGTTACGCACCAGCGCCGCATCGTCCGCGCCACCGCGATACGCGCCCAGCCGCCCGCCCAGCGCCCCCATGGCAAAGCCGACCTGCTTGCCGACCACCAGGTCGCCGAAACCCGTCTCGCGAAGCTGCCCGTCCATATCGCTCACGAACTGTTCGGTCAGCCGCGCCGATGGCAGACGTCCGCGCCTATCCTCCCGCTCCAGCCGCAGCAGGACGAGCGACAGCACCAGCGAGATCATGTCGAACCGCCCATCCAGCGTGTCGGGAACGCCGCCGTCCCGATACCAGCCCGGCTGTCGCGCCTCGGCGACGATGGCGGTATAAAGCGGCAACATGTCCGCTGCGGGCGTGCGCCCCAAAACCCTGTCGATCAAACTCATGACTGCTCCGCTTGCCGTGACGGCCTCCCTCGCATATTGAACGCCCAGACGCGCCATGCAACGCGTGAATTATTTCCGTCTCTTATCGGTAGAGTGTCCATGAAGCGTATCGCCAGCCTCCTCCTGATCGGAACCGCCCTTACCGCGACAGGTTGCGCGCGTGTTCGCGGGCACCAGGGCTATCTTGCCGACCAGACGCTGATCGCCGGGATCCAGCCCGGTATCGACAATCGCGGGTCGGTCGAAAAGACGCTGGGTCGCCCGACCTTCGGCGGACAGTTCGATGCCAAGGACTGGTATTACGTCTCGCGTGAGACCAAGCAGCTCGCCTTTTCACAGCCCAAACCGGTTTCGCAGATGGTGTTGCACGTCCGTTTCGACGCCGCCGGAAACGTCGCCGCCATCGACAAGACCGGCGTCGAAAAGGTCGCGTCGATCAACCCGATCAAGGACAAGACTCCGACGCTCGGCCGTCACAGCAGCTTCTTTTCCGAAGTGTTCGGCAATATCGGCACCGTCGGTTCGACAACCCCCGGCGCCGCCACGCAGGACAATCCCGGCGGCAGCAGCGGAAATTAAGGCGTAGCTGGTCAAGCGACGCCGTAAATCCGCGTATCGACGTCTGCACCCCGGCGAATACAGCTTAAGCCAAACTTGTCTTAACCCTGAGCCGAATTTTGAAAAATTGATTTGCAACATGTTGCACAACATGTTGTAGATTGCATCTGCCGTATGGGATGCTGAAAATGCTCAATCGCTTATCTCTGCTAGTGATGCTGACGACCCTTTCCGCATTTTGGCTAACGGACGCTGCCGCAGGCACTCCGAACCTCTCGCCCGCCGAAAAGACGGCGATCATTGCCTCGCTCAACAACACTTTGAAGGCGGACTATGCGTTTCCAGACATCGCGCGGAAGATCGAGCCCATCCTTCAGGAGCATCTGAAAAAAGGTAATTATGACTCAGCCAGCACGAAGGACCTGCTGGCGATCAGATTGACCCAGGATTTGATCAAGGCCAGCGGCGATTTTCATTTCTTTGTTGGCGTCGATCCGAAATGGGTGAGCGAATTTCGATCGAAGTCTGACCCGGCGGTCAAAGCGAAAATACGACAGGAAGAACAGGCCAGACTCGAGCAAACCAACTTCGGCTTTGACGAGGTCAGCCGCCTCGACGGCAACATCGGCTACATCCGGTTCAGCTATTTCGCCGACCCCGAACTTGCTTTTGATACCGCTGCGGCGGCGATGCGTTTCGTCGGCAATACCGACGCCGTCATCATCGACCTCCGCTATAATAACGGTGGATATCTCGAGATGGCTCAATTCCTGGCCAGTTATTTCTTCTCCAGCGAGAAAGACCAGCTGCTATTCGACTACAACTTCAACGAAGACGGCAAGCGGATCGCGCGCGGACAATGGGTGCTTCCTGGCCTGCCCGGTAAACGAATGGTGGAAAAGCCGGTCTACATCCTGACCGGATCGACGTCGTTTTCCTCTGCGGAATGGTTTTCATACGCAATGAAAAAGCTCGGTCGAGCAACTTTGATCGGGGAACGGACCGCTGGCGGCGCTCATCCGGTTGCCCGTAAACCGATCAGCGACGACTTTTTCGTGCAGGTCCCGATTGGCCAGATTCGTGACCCCGTCGACCACACCGATTTTGAGGGCACGGGGGTGCAGCCCGATATTCAAAGCGCCTCGATACAGGCGCTCCCTCTCGCCCACAAACTGGCGCTCGAAAACCTCGCGAAAGTCGATAGCGCGCGACGGGAGGGCTATGCCTGGCTGTTACCGGTCCTGACGGCCAGGATTAACCGCCCCGCAGTCACCATCGGTGCGTTGGAAAAGTTTGTAGGGAAATATGAAGGGCGCAGGATCGTTTTGGAGAATGGCACGCTCTATTATATCTGGAGGGAACGGCTCCGGGTCGCGCTGCCGCCGATCGGTCCTGATTTGCTCGGAGTGGAAGGTGTGTCCGACTTCCGATATCGACTCGCTGCTCAACCGGGAAAGGCGGCATCGCTCCAACGGGTGAACAGGGATGGCAGCATTCAGATTTACAAGCGCCTTGACTGAGCCGAAGCATAGTCCGGCGACGATCGATGATACCGTCTTTCTCGGTCGCGCGGTCGAGCGGCTGAGCGTCCTAATCGCCAATCAATCGAAGGACGTCTTTGATACGATGGGAATCATCATCCCGGTTCGCTCGTGTTCGCTGATGACCGTTCTGGCCACGCTCGAAACGGCCTCCGCCTCGGATCTGGCGCGCGAGCTTGAACATTCGCATCAATTGGTCATGCAAAAAATCCCGAAGCTTGTTCGTCTCGGTCTCATACAGTGCCGAGACGACGACGAAGACGCGCGCCGTCGTATCTTTCAGCTAACGGCCGAAGGCATAAGCCAGCTTGCCAGGTTTCAGGAATGCACAGCCCTTCTCGGTGCGGCCTATGAACGGCTGTTTTCAGAAGTCGGTAACGTCAGGAAGCTGGTGGACCAGACCGTCGACGCCCTTAACGAGACGCCGCTCGAAAAGCGGATTTAGCACTCCATCGAAAAGATGCGCCGTGCGCTGTTCGCATACTGCCTGAGGCACTGAATTCGCGCCGCTGAACGCCCACGATCATCGGCACGGTCATCAGGCCTGAGTTTCCACCCGCGCCGCCGTCGCCGCCTCACGCTCCGCCCGCATCGCGTCGGTGCGCGAAATCCGGTCGGCCATTTCCTCCCACGCTACCGCCGCGCGCGTGCATCGGTCGCGGACATTGGCCAGCGTCGCGGCATCGGCTTCGGCGTGGGAGCGTTCGGCCTGGTCGCGATAAAATTGCAGGGGCGACATCGGGCTCTCTCCGGGGTTCGAGGGACAAAATAATGGCGGACGTTCAGGGTAGAACGCCCGCCAGTATCAGACCGCTTTACGCGATCTGGAAATCCGGTCTGCTATTAAGCAGCCTGGATGTTGACAGCCGAGGTCTTGCCACGCTTGTCGGTTTCCAGCTCGTACGAAACGCGCTGATCCTTATCGAGAGTGCGCAGGCCGGCCCGCTCGACAGCCGAGATGTGCACGAATGCATCACCACCGCCGCCTTCTGGAGCGATAAAACCATAACCCTTGTCGGCATTGAAAAACTTGACTGTTCCGGTGATCATCTGGGTATCCTTTGGCCCAATGTATGACGGGCATATGCCAGCGCGGCACATCCCGGCGTCGTGAAGCAAGATAGGGACAAAGGAGGCCGTTAGACCCGTCGTTATCCGTCGCGAGCGACGTCAGCCCAGTTCATATAGGCGATCGGGTGCGAAATAGCAAAGTTTCGCACCCGTCATCTTTGGCAGCACCGTTTGCTTACCTGCAGCGTGCGCCGTCCTTGTCGATCGCACGACCCGCCAGCGCACCGCCAGCGGCCCCCAACAGGGCGCCCAGC
>NZ_JANXNX010000092.1 GCF_025353885.1 Sphingomonas sp.
TACCGCACCCCGGCACCGGAAGCCGCTCCATCGCCACTGCCGCCCTCCGGTTTCGCTACGCTCCACCTCCGACCGACACTGGCGATGGAGGCAACAATGCACTAACAATCAACACGGACCACTCAGTGGGGGCCGGTCAGATGGATGGGGCACAGTGAGATCCTTCGGGTGCGTTATGACCAGATCGACTTCGACCACCGTCGCATCTGGATTGACAAGGCTAAGGCAGGGGAGCGTGAACAGCCAATTACGCAGTCGCTATGTGATGCCCTTCGTCGTCAACACCCAATAGCCCCGGAAAATCGCGGATATGTTTTTCCGGGGCGTGGTAAAGGGAAGAGCTCGCATCGCTTAAGCATGGCTAGACCTTTCGTGCGCGCAGTGAGGCGTGCTGGTTTAGACCCAACGAGGGCAACGCCACACGTGATGCGTCACACTGCAATCACCAGCCTTGTGATGGCTGGTGCGGACCTACCGACCATACAGCGCTAAGCGGTCATAAAACGATGGCGATGGTGCTCCACTACGCGCACGTTCACGGCAGCCACATAGACGAAGCAATAAGCATTCTTGATGCCCACCTGCCTGGCAGTGTTACACCGAAATTACACACGACGTCTGCAACCACCAGAGCAACCAACTTTAATGGCCTAGCTTAAGTCCCCAATTTCGGGGAACTAAGCGTTGGTGGACAGGGCTGGATTCGAACCAGCGTACCCTTGCGAGAGCAGATTTACAGTCTGCCGCCTTTAACCACTCGGCCACCTGTCCACACGCTTTGTTACGAGCGAGCGGGTGCCATTGGCGAAACCGGGCTTGCCTGTCAACGCGACACCGGCGAAAGAGCGGCCATGAGACGTGGACATCGACCATCACAGGCTGCCGGGGGGCGTATTCGCTTCTGGGGCCGCCATGCTGTTATCGCAGCACTTGCCAATCCCGAACGTGAGGTCCGCAAACTGTGGGGCACGCGCGAGGCGGTCGATGCGCTCGCCGTTCAGTTACCATCGATCCTGCCGGTAACCTTTGCCGATGTTGCCGACCTGGGTCGCATGGTTCCAAGCGACGCGCCGCATCAGGGGTTGGTGATCGAGGTCGATCCGCTCGAGGACATTTGGATTGGCGACCTGATCGAGCACGGGCGCGACGACCGGCGGCCGTTGGTCGTACTGGATCAGGTAACCGACCCGCACAATGTCGGCGCGGTACTGCGGTCGGCGGCCGCTTTCAACGCATTGGGCATCGTCACGCAGGATCGCCATGCGCCGCCCGAATCGGGAGCTTTGGCCCGGGCAGCGTCGGGCGCGCTCGAACTGGTGCCGTGGGTCCGGGTCGTCAACTTGGCGCGCGCGCTGGAGGAAATCGCGGAGGCCACATTCTGGCGGGTCGGCCTTGCCGGTGATGGCCCGGTCGTGATCGGTGAGGCCTTTAACGAGGCCAAGGTTGCGCTGGTGCTGGGGGCCGAGGGCGAAGGCATGCGCCAGAACGTGAAGTCGCACTGCGACCTGATCGCGCGCCTGCCGATCAGCCCGAGGATCGAGAGCCTGAACGTATCCAATGCGGCGGCAGTCGCGCTGTATGCAGAGGCCAACCGGGGGAACCGATGATCTGTCGCGGTTTAGAGGGACTCGCACGGCTTTGCACAATTGCGGTCGCGCCATTGCTGCTGGTCGGATGCCTGCTAACCCCGGGCAAGTTCGTATCAACCATGACGATCAACGCCGACCGGACCTTTGCCTTTGCTTACAAAGGCGAGGTCATTGCGCTCGATCCTGGCGCGGCGATGAAGGGGTTCGGCGACACGTCCCCGGCGGCCGATGACGCAACGCCACCGAGCATCGATCCGCCCGGCAAAAAGATTTCCACCGGTCGCGAAGGCCAAGCCCGACTGCACCCGATCGCCGCGCCGACGGTCAAGGATACACCCGGCGACGATCCTGAAACCCGGAACCGTGCCATCGCGGCGGCGCTGTCGAAGGAATTTGGCTATCGTTCGGTCGTCTATCAGGGAAAGGGCAAGTTCCTGATCGATTATGCGATCACCGGAACATTGACGCATAATTTCACCTATCCGTTCAATGCCGATGCCGAGGCGATCTTTCCGTTTGTGGTCATCGAGTTGCGACAGGGTGGCATCGTGCGGGTGAAGGCACCCGGCTTTGCCAGCAATGCCAACAGCAACAGCGCGGGCGGGATGGGCGCAATGAGCGGCAGCGACCAAGCCGCGAAATCGCTCAACGGGGTCTTTACGCTCGACACCGATGCAGAGGTGGTGAGCCAGAACAACGAAGACGGGGCAGGGACTGTCGGTGGCCGAAAAACGATCGTCTGGAAGGCGACGCCCCTAACCAAGGACGCGCCAAGCGCGGTGCTGAAGCTGGCAAAATAATCTGGTGCCATGCCTTTCCTGAACGGGCAGGATACGGGGTGACGAATTAAAAATCGACTTTGTCGTAATCGGCTGGCGGTGCAATCACGCCCATGCGTTCGGCCAGCATCGGACGGAAACTGGGCCGGGACTTCAATCCCGAATACCAGTTGCGCGTCTGTTCGTGGGCGCGCCAGTCGATGCCGCCGAGATAGTCCGCCACCGAGATATGCGCCGCCGCCGTGAGGTCGGCGAGGCTAAGCGTCGCGCCCGCCAGCCAGTTGCGGTGGTCGAGCAGATAATCGACATAGCCGAGCATCGAATTGGCGGCCTTCATCGCCTCGCGCAGCGCGCCGGTGTCGGGAGATGCGCGGTGAACGATGCGCTTCAGCATGCGCTCGTTCATCAGCGGGCTGACAACCGCGCCATAGAATTGCTGATCGAACCATGCGCTCAGGCGGCGGATTTCCGCGCGGTTGATCGCGGTGCCGGAAATCATCGGGGCCTGCTCGACCGTCTCCTCGAAATATTCGCAGATCGCCACCGAATCGATCAGCGTGATGTTCTTGTCGCGTTCGACCATCACTGGGGTCCGGCCGGCCGGGTTCAAGTCGACGAATTCGTCACGCTGCTCCCACGGGTTTTCGCGGACGAGTTCATAGCCCACACCCTTTTCACCCAGCAGCAGCCGGACTTTGCGGGAAAAGGGACAGAGCGGGAATTGGTGGATGAGCCACATGGGCCGCCAGCTTTAACGCGGGCGTGGCGAAATGCTACTCCGCCGCGACGGCTAATTCACCGTCGTCGAGCGGGTGGGCCAGACGCGACAGCATTTCCCTTGGACACACCTGCCAAAATGATCCGCGCCAGCGATCCCAGTCGTCAAGGATCGCATGCGACCATTTGCTGTCGGTAGCGATCGCGTGCTCGGCAATCAGGCCGCGCACCTTGGTTTCCCAATAGGCCGATGCCAGTCGCTGCCAGACGATGCTGTCGCCATTGGCCCGGCGTTCGAAAGCGCCGTCCTGGTCGAGGACAAACGCCATGCCCCCCGACATCCCTGCGCCAAAATTATCGCCGATCGTGCCCAGGATCACTGCGGTGCCGCCGGTCATATATTCGCAGCCATTCGCGCCGCACCCTTCGACAACCACGTCGGCACCCGAATTGCGCACGGCAAAGCGTTCGCCCGCGCGACCTGCCGCAAACAGCTTGCCCGACGTCGCACCGTACAAGACCGTGTTGCCGATGATCGTGTTCCGCTGGCTTTCGAGCGGGCTCGACACCATCGGGCGCACGTAAATGAAGCCGCCCGACAGCCCCTTGCCGACATAGTCATTGGCGTCGCCGAACACCTGCAGCGTGATGCCCTTGCACAGGAAAGCCCCGAGCGACTGGCCGGCGCTGCCCCGCAAGCGAATTTCGACATGGCCGTCGTTCAGCGCACTCATCCCATAAAGCGCGGTGATCTCTGCCGACAGCCGCGTGCCCACTGCACGATGGGTATTGCGAACCGTATAGGTCAACTGCATCTTTTCGCGGCGTTCGAACACCGGTTTTGCATCACGAATGATCTGGGCGTCGAGACTGTCGGGAACCTCGTTGCGGTGACCCTCGACATTGAAACGGCGCTGGTCGTCGTCAGCGTCGACCTTTGCCAGGATCGGATTGAGATCGAGATCGTCAAGATGTTCGGCGCCGCGGCTGACCTGACGAAGCAATTCGGTGCGGCCGATCACCTCGTCGAGTGACTTCACGCCGAGCCGCGCAAGGATTTCACGGACCTCCTCCGCGATAAAGGTCATCAGATTGATGACCTTCTCGGGCGTACCGGTAAATTTCTTGCGCAGTCGTTCGTCCTGCACGCAGATACCGACGGGACAGGTATTCGAATGGCATTGGCGCACCATAATGCAGCCCATTGCCACCAGGCTGAGCGTGCCGATGCCGAACTCCTCGGCCCCCAGAATTGCGGCGATAACGATGTCGCGACCGGTCTTCAGACCGCCATCGGTGCGCAGTTTCACGCGGTGACGCAGCCCATTGAGGGTCAGCACCTGGTTGACTTCGGACAAGCCCATTTCCCACGGCGTCCCGGCATATTTGATGCTGGTTTGCGGGGATGCGCCGGTCCCGCCGACGTGCCCTGCGATCAGGATGACATCGGCATGCGCCTTGGCAACGCCCGCCGCGACGGTGCCGATGCCCGCTGAACTGACGAGCTTTACACAGACACGCGCGCGACGGTTGATCTGCTTCAGGTCATAAATAAGCTGGGCCAGATCCTCGATCGAATAAATGTCGTGGTGCGGCGGTGGCGAGATCAGCGAGACGCCCGGCGTCGCATGGCGCAGCTTGGCGATGAATTCGGTGACCTTGAAGCCGGGAAGCTGACCGCCCTCGCCGGGCTTTGCGCCTTGGGCAACTTTGATCTCGATTTCTTCGCACGCGCCGAGATATTCGGCCGTCACACCGAAGCGTCCGCTGGCAATCTGCTTGATGGACGAGTTGGCATTGTCGCCGTTCGGGTAGGGCTTGAACCGTTCGCTGGACTCGCCGCCCTCTCCCGAAACGGCCTTTGCGCCGATCCGGTTCATGGCGATGGCGAGCGTCTCGTGCGCCTCCGGGCTGAGCGCGCCCAATGACATGCCGGGTGTGACGAACCGTTTTCGGATCTCGGTGATCGCCTCGACATTGTCGATGGCAACGGCTTCCTTGGCGTAATTGAATTCCAACAGGTCGCGCAGATAAACCGGCGGCAGGTCACGCACCCCGCGCGCGAACTGGAGATAGGTCGAATAGCTGTCGGTGCCCACTGCGGTTTGTAACAGGTGCATAAGCTGGGCCGAATAGGCATGAGCCTCACCGCCCGCACGCTGGCGATAGAAGCCGCCGATGGGCAAGGTCGCAACGGCACTGTCGAACGCCTGCTCGTGCCGCTCCGCCCCGTTGACATAGAGTGAGGCATAGCCTTCGCCCGAAATCTTGGCGGGCATGCCGGGGAACAGGTCGTTGACCAACGCGCGGCTGAGACCCACGGCCTCGAAGTTATAGCCACCCCGATAAGAGGAGATCACCGCGATCCCCATTTTCGACATGATCTTCAGCAGGCCATCGCCAATCGCGGTCTGGTGCCGACGCAACAATTGTTCGAGCGTGGCGTCGCCGCAGAGCCCGCGCTCATGGCGGTCGGCAATCGCAGCCTCGGACAGATAGGCGTTCACCGTCGTTGCACCGACGCCAATCAGGACCGCGAAATAATGGGTGTCGAGGCATTCCGCAGACCGCACGTTGATGCTGGCGTACGACCGCAGCCCCTTGCGAACCAGATGGGTGTGAACGGCAGCCGCGGCGATGACCATCTGGATCGCCATACGGCCTTCGGAAACCTGTTCATCGGTCAGGAAAATTTCGCTCTTTCCTTCGCGGACGGCCTGTTCGGCTTCGGCGCGGATGCGGGCGATCGCGGCGCGCAGTCCTTCCTGCCCCGATCCAAACGCGAACGTGCAGTCGATTTCGGCAACAGCGGGACCGAAATGTTCCTTCAGTCGCAGCCATTCGCTGCTGGTCAGGACCGGCGTGTCCAGCACCAGGACCTGATCACGTCCCGAATCCTGGTCGAGGATATTGGCGAGGTTCCCGAACCGCGTCTTCAGGCTCATCACCTGACGCTCACGCAGCGAATCGATCGGCGGATTCGTGACCTGGCTGAAATTCTGGCGAAAGAACTGGCTGATCAGGCGCGGCTTGTCGGAGATGACGGCAAGCGGCGTGTCATCGCCCATCGACCCGATCGCTTCCTTGCCATCCTCTGCCATCGGAGTGAGGATTAGTTCCATGTCTTCCATGGTCTGCCCGGCGGCGACCTGACGACGGATCAGTTCGACGCGCGGATAATAGACGACCGATTGCTCCGCCTCGGGCAGGTCACTGAGCGTCAGAAAGTCGCCGACCATGTCAGCATAGGGCGCCTCGGCAGCCAACCGGTCCTTTATCGCGCGGTCGTCGTACAGTCTGCCTTCGGCCAGGTCGACGGCGATCATCTGCCCGGGACCCAGCGCTCCCTTTGCAATGATCGTCGCTTCGGGAACAACGACCATCCCGGCCTCCGACCCGACGATCAACAAATCGTCGTTGGTGATGGTGAAGCGCAGCGGGCGCAATGCGTTGCGATCGAGCCCGGCAACCGCCCAGCGACCATCGGTCATGGCCAACGCGGCAGGACCGTCCCAAGGCTCCATCACGCTCGCCAGATATTCGTACATACTGGCGTGCTCGGCCGGCATGTCGTGCTTGTCCTGCCACGCCTCGGGCACGAGCATGGTCTTTGCTGTCGGCGCATCGCGACCAGAGCGGACTATGGTCTCGAACACCGCATCGAGCGCGGCGGTGTCCGACGCGCCCGCCGGGATAACGGGCTTGATGTCCTCCGAATGTTCGCCGAACGCGAGGCTCGCCATGCGAATCTCGTGGCTTTTCATCCAGTTCTTGTTGCCGCGGATCGTGTTGATCTCGCCATTGTGCGCGAGGCAGCGAAATGGTTGCGCCAGCCACCATTGTGGAAACGTGTTGGTCGAATAGCGCTGGTGAAAGATCGCGACGCGCGAAGTGAAGCGCTCGTCGCACAGGTCGGGATAGAAAACCGACAGGCTCTCGGCAAGGAACAGCCCCTTGTAGACGATCGAGCGGCACGACAGCGAGCAAATGTAGAAACCCGCAATCTGGGCCTCGATCACCTTTTTCTCGATCCGGCGACGGACCAGATACAGCGTCTTTTCAAACTCGACGATGTCAGTCGTCGATGCCTTAGGCCCCGCGATCATGATCTGTTCGATCTCGGGCCGCGTGGCCTGTGCCTTCTGTCCGATGACCGAAACATCGACCGGCACCTGGCGCCATCCATAAATGGCGAACCCGGCGTCGATGATCTCGCTCTCGACGATCGTGCGACACGTCTCCTGCGCGCCGAGGTCGGTGCGCGGCAAGAATACCATGCCGACGCCGAGCCAGCTGTTGTCGATCGCCTTGTGACCCGACGCGATGATGGCATCGGCAAAGAACGGCATCGGCAGGTCGACGTGAATTCCCGCGCCATCGCCGGTCATGCCGTCGGCGTCGACAGCGCCGCGATGCCAAACGGCCTTCAGCGCGTCGATGGCGGAGGCGACGACACGGCGACCGGCGCGGCCGTCGGTGGCGGCCACCAACCCCACTCCGCAAGCGTCGGATTCGAATTCGGGTCGATACATGCCGACGCGCGCGATGCGTTCGCGTTCGGTTTCGCCCACACCATCGGGGATGATGTCCGAAAGGTCGCGGATCACGGTCATGCTGCTTTCCTCGTCGTCGCTGCCTTTGCTTTGAGATAGCGGTGCATGTGATCACTGACGTCGCGGCCATCGCGAATCGCCCAGACGACCAGACTGGCCCCTCGGACGATGTCGCCCGCGGCAAAGACTCCGTCGAGGCTGGTCTGCATGGTCTT
Organism: Sphingomonas sp.; assembly: GCF_025353885.1. Classification (GTDB taxonomy): domain Bacteria; phylum Pseudomonadota; class Alphaproteobacteria; order Sphingomonadales; family Sphingomonadaceae; genus Sphingomonas_O. The sequence goes on from NZ_JANXNX010000092.1 coordinate 7,854, forward strand.
GTGATCGACCCGCAACGTGCCCCAGCGCGTCACGCCGAGGTCCGCCGAACCAAACATCCTCGGCAAATCTTCGGCGTCGAAACCGAGCGCCTTGATAACGAGGTCAGCATCGACCCGATATTCGCTACCCGGATCGGCTTCGGGGGCGCGGCGACCGCTGGCATCGGGCGAACCGAGGCGCATCCTGGACACGCGAACGCCCGCAACCTGGTCGGTGCCGTCGAACGCTTCGGGTGCCGACAGCCAGACGAATTCAACGCCCTCCTCCTCGGCATTGCCGACTTCGCGCTGTGAACCGGGCATGTTGGCGCGGTCGCGGCGGTACAGGCATTTTACCGAGATCGCCCCCTGACGGACGGCGGTGCGGACGCAATCCATGGCAGTGTCGCCGCCGCCGATGACGACGACGTTTTTGCCTTTGGCATTGAGCGATCCGTCGTCGAATTCTGGAACCACATCGCCAAAGCTCTTACGGTTAGAGGCGATCAGATAGTCCAGCGATTCCACGATCCCCTGCGCACCGACACCCGGCGTCTTAATGGCGCGCGCCTTGTAAACGCCCGTCGCGATGAGGATGGCATCGTGTTTCGCCCGCAACGCGTCAAGCGTTGCATCGCGACCGACCTCGAAACTTTCATGGAAAACGATACCGCCTGCCTTCAGACGATCGACCCGCCGCATGACGACGTGCTTTTCAAGCTTGAAGCCGGGAATGCCATAGGTCAGCAACCCGCCAGCGCGGTCGTGGCGGTCATAGACATGGACGTCATATCCTGCGACTCGCATGTATTCGGCGGTGGCAAGACCGGCGGGTCCGGCGCCGATCACGCCAATCGACTGGCCGCGCGACGGTCCGGGCACGATAGGCTCGACCCAACCCTCCTCCCAGGCGGTATCGGTAATGAACTTTTCGACCGATCCGATCGTCACGGCACCGTGACCGGAAAATTCGATGACACAGTTCCCCTCGCACAGGCGATCCTGCGGACAGATGCGGCCACAAATCTCGGGCATCGTGGAAGTGCTGTTCGACAGCTCATAAGCTTCGCGGAGACGACCCTCCGCGGTTAGGCGCAGCCAGTCGGGAATGTGATTGTGGAGCGGGCAATGGACCGAACAATAAGGCACCCCGCATTGCGAACAGCGCGCCGATTGCTCCTTTGCACTGGGCAGCGCATATTTGGCGGCGATCTCGTTAAAATCTTCGGCGCGCAACGGAGACTCGCGCTTCGCGGGATAGCACTGCGGATCGTTCACGAACTTCAGCATTGGGTTATCGGCCATCTGCCCTCCAGCAGCCGAAATGACTCGTTTCATATCGAGAGTCACGCAAAATCGACTAATATGACATCAATACTGACCATTTGCGGATGATGGTGTTCATTTTTAAACACAAATAGTTTTGCAAAGCCGCAATTAAGGCCGCGATGGACCTATCTTGTAATTAACCAGATCAAGGCGATTGTTCCGACTACGATCCGATACCATGCAAACGGAGCAAACCCGTGGCGCGTCACGACGGTGATAAAGGCGCGAATGACGGCCAGCGCCACCACGAACGAAACCACGAAACCAATGCCGATCGCCGACCAGTCATTGCTGCTGGCGACATGTCGGGCTTCCCAAAGTTCCTTTGCACTGGCCGCGACCATGATTGGGACAGCAAGGAAAAAGCTATATTCTGCGGCGGTCTTGCGATCGATCCCCATTGACAGCCCCCCCATGATCGTTGCACCCGACCGGCTGATCCCAGGGATCATCGCCAGGCATTGCACGACGCCGACGCCGAGGGCGGTTTTCCATGGCATCGTTTCGACGCTGGTCACCGTCACGCGCTTCGCAATCCGCTCGATCACGAGGATCGCAATGCCGCCGACGATAAGCGCAACGGCGACGATGATCGGCGTCTCCAGCATCGCCTTGATCGCCCTATAGGCGATCGCCCCAATCACCAGCGCCGGCAGGAAGCCGAGGAAAATATTTCGCGTGAAGACAATCGCGCCCCGGTCACGCTTTAGCAAACCTCCGGCAACGGCGGTAAATCGGCCGAAATACAGCACGACGACAGCCAGGATCGCTCCCAGCTGTATCACGATATCGAACGTCCCCGACTGGTTTCCCTGAAAGCCGAGCAATTCTCCTGCAAGGATCAAGTGGCCAGTCGATGAAACCGGCAGGAATTCGGTAACCCCTTCCACAATGCCGAGCAGGATGATCGTAAGCAGCGACATCAAACCGTCTTTCCGGCGAAGCGTCCGTTCCGGCGATATTGAACCAGCCAGCCATCAGCGACAGCCTCCAGCGGCGTCGGCACAATCGCCATCGCCGCAAATCCGTCGACGCCCGCGACCACATTGTCCGACTGCAACATCAGCCACTGATCCTGCGTAATGGGCGCGGCAGGTATCCAGCGGCTTGCTTTCGCCATGATCGCCGAAAATGCGTCGGGAATCTCGACCAGCGGCACCCTCCGACCGATTGCTCCCGCAATCCAGCGGTTGAGTTCCGCCATCGACAAAACCTCGGGACCACCCAGATCATATGTCTTGCCGCCATGAAGATCGGGATCGTAGAGTGCGGCAACCACAGCCTTTGCGATATCGCCGACATAGACTGGCTGGAACTTCACCGCGCCACGAATGACTGGCACCACAGGCAACATGCGGATCAGGTCTGCAAACCGGTTCACGAAACCGTCCTCACGTCCAAAGACTATCGATGGACGCAAGATCGTCGCCGTTGGGAATGCCGCGCGTACTACCTGTTCGCCCTCGCCCTTCGACCTGCCATAGGCCGATTGGCTATTCGGGTCGGCACCAATGGCTGACACGTGCACGAGTTCGTGAACGCCGCAAGCAGCCGCGGCCGTTGCGACATTCCGCGCGCCATCGACATGGAATGCTTGAAAGTCGCCCTTCAATATGCCGACCAAATTCACTACGGCATTGGCACCCGCGATGCAGCGCGCCATGTCCTTGGGCTTGCGTACGTCACCCGAGGCGAACTGGATTTGTCCAAGACCACTTTGAGTCTTCAGGAACCAGCCGTCTCGACCATCGCGCGCGACCACGCGGACGCGAGCCCCCTGTTGCAGTAACGACTGGACGACATAACGACCCAGAAAGCCGCTGCCGCCGATCACGCAAACCAAACGGTCTTTCATCACCAAGCCTCATCAAAAGTCCTACTCGCCCTACCCGCCCCTCACGCGCATTGACAAGGCCTTCGACCCCCCGCTAAGCGCGCCGCCTACCTTGTTGACTTCAATCTCTGTGCCCAGATGGCGGAATTGGTAGACGCACCAGCTTCAGGTGCTGGCGATCGCAAGGTCGTGGAGGTTCGAGTCCTCTTCTGGGCACCAAGACTTCTAAGCTATTGATTTGCTTAGAAAACCACGGAAAACCTAGGCTTTTTACGAGGGACTGTTACCATGGTAACAGGAACGGACCCTATGTGTGATTATCTAGCACGGCGCGAAGGCCGCTATTACTTCCGCCGCCCCATCCCCCTCGCTTTGCGCCTGTATTTCGGCGGCAAGTCCCAATGGATGCTGTCCCTCCGCACCGCTGACCCCGCTGAGGGGAAGCGGAGGGCGCAAGAGGAAACCGCACGGACCAATGCGCTGCTAGACGACGCCCAGCGGCAGCGTGCGGCTGGGGTCATCCCTGCTGCCCAATCCACAGGGCCGAGCATGACGGCTCAGGAATTGGGGCGTGGGAGCGCGATCAGCACGAACACCGTGAAGCCGCCGCTGAGGCTGACTATCAGGCATCCCAGCAAGACGAGTGGAACAGGGAGGCCAACCCGGAGGCGTTCCGCGTCCCTGATGCTGTGGCGGCTGCCAAGGTTTTATGGATCGAGGAATCTCGGGTCGCCCGTCAGGAGGCTGCGCGGTCCAAGGCTGCAAAAGCTGTGAAGCTGACGGACTTGTTTGAGCGGTATGCCAAGCAGCCCGGTATCAGGGCAGAAACAGTTAGACAGTTCCGAGCCATCATCGCTCACCTTGTCGGCTACCTTGGCCATGACGATGCAAGCCGGGTGAAGGCTGCGGACATTGTCGGCTGGCGTAATGCCTTGGGGGAGGAATTGTCGGTTAAGGGCAAGCCGCGCTCCCCTAAAACGATCAATGGCAGTTATCTATCTGCTGCTAACGTGACCTTGCCTACGGGGTCGATCAGCTTTCCATCCCCGCAAATCCCATGACAGGGGTAGCTAAGGTCCGGGTAGGTAGGAAGGTGCAGCTAAGGGAGCGGGACTTTACCCCTGCGGAGCAATCCACAATCCTTGCCGCTGCGTTGCGTCCCGTTAGCGTCCGCACATCGGCAACTTATGCCAAGGCCGTTCGCTGGGTGCCGTGGCTTTGCGCTTACACCGGGGCGAGGGTGAACGAGATAACTCAGCTACGGAAAGAAGATATTGCTGAAATTGGGGGAGTGTGGACCATTCACATTACTCCCGCCGCTGGAAACATAAAGACCGATAAGGCTCGCCTCGTGCCAATCCACGCGCATCTTATCAGTCAGGGCTTTATTGATGCCGTGGAGGCAAGCGGCAACGGGCCATTGTTCTACGATCCCGGGCTAGAGCGAACGGGGATGGCCCGGGGCCAATATAAAAGGGTGGGCATGAAATTAGCCGCTTGGGTCCGCACCATTGGCGTTACGGACGTTGCATTGCAGCCCAATCATGCTTGGCGGCATACCTTCAAAACAATTTGCCGGGAGGCTGACATTGCCGAGGGGGCAGCAGATTACATGCAAGGCCATGCACCACAGGGGCAAAGCCGTCATTATGGCAGCAACACCATGCCAGCCCTTGTAAGAGAGTTTGCCAAGTTCCCGGCGTTCAAGGTGGCAGCTTAACCAAAAACCCGCTTAGCCTCCTTTTGGGAAGCTAGCGGGTTTCGGGGTCTATACTGCCTTCTTAATGGCTCCGGCTTTTTGTCATCGGGCAGGATTTTATTGAGGTGCTCGTGAACGATCAGCTTGTTGAAAGGCTTGACGATAAAGGTTGCCCTCTCGGGTATGTCACCCGTGCGGGGAGACCCATGCCCAGAGGCAATGACAATCTCTATCAGCGGCCAATGCTCATCCACGTGCCGCGCTAGGGCAAACCCGTTGATGCTTCCGGGCATATCAACATCCGAGAAAAGCAACACAGTGCTTTCCCAGTGCTTTTCAAGATGGGCTATCGCCTCGTCGCCGTCGAAGCTTTCATAAACGCGAAAACCCGCATCTTCGAGGATGTGGTCGTCTCCATCATGATGATAGGATCATCTTCGACAACAAGAGCATAGGGTACAGTTGAAAGCATCATCTGCATCTAACCAACGGAAAAGGGCCAAGTTTCGTACTTAAGAAATATCTTTCGTCAGTGCCCGGGAATAAGGTGGAGCCGCCTAGCTAGGCGCTGAAACTTCCTGAGCCGCTACATACGCCATGGGCAAGCCAATCCACGATTTCAGTGCTTCCCCTGTCTTGTTGTAATTGTTGGCTGGGGACGCCTGACCGACCGATTGGGGGGTATGTGCCACCGGAGCGACTGGCGCTGTCACAGGGGCACTCGCCGGGGCCGCTTCCGGGGTCATAGCCGCTGCCATCATCGCTTCCGATGGAGCGAAGCCAAGCGCGGTTTCCAAGCCCCCGTTGCCTACGTCCTCAGCGGTTATCTCCCCATTCCGAATGGCAAGAGCAACGCTGTCCTTGGCCATGGTGGGCATCATGGCCTGCATGGCTAACGTGCTGCCCGTAGCGTTAAACTCCGAGATTGCCTGATCGTAGCTGTTGACCGTGGCATCATCGCTAGCACCGATTACTGCGATGGTGCGTGCAATCTCATTGGCCAACGTCGGATTGCTTTGAAGGAAGCTGTTTAGCGCAGCCTCGTATCCCTGTTGCAAACTCATGCCGTTAAGTGCGGAGGCTTTGGCCTGACGGGATACCGCGCTGGCATCGTGGCCGTTGCCGTGGATGATCGCGAGGGCAGCGTTCACCTTGACCCGCTGGCGATGAGTTAGATTACTCATACCGGGGACACCATAAGGTTAGGCTGGGCCTTGCGGACCTCCCGGAGATATGAGGATACCCGACGAATAGCACCGGCAAACCGGGGGCTACGTGCTGCCTCCCAATCTGACAGCGTACGCTTCACCGCGCATGTCTTCCAGCGACCGGGCGAAATCCGGCAAGCGGAATGGAGCGAAATCGACTTTGACGGCGCGGTCTGGGTAATTCCGGCGGCGCGCATGAAACAACGCCAGCCGCATCGCGTGCCTTTATCGCAGCAAGGCATAGCAATCTTACGTGAAGCCCATGCCCTAAGCGGCGATGGACGCTTCGTCTTTCCAAAACTTGGCTCACGATTGAAGCCGATGTGCGAAAACGCAATAAACGGCGCACTGCGTCGTATGGGCTATGGCGCGGACACAATGACAGCACACGGATTCCGCTCGACAGCTTCGTCCCTACTAAACGAAAGCGGTAAGTGGAATCCGGATGCAATCGAACGGTCTCTTGCTCATGCTGACGGAAATCAGGTTCGTGCAGCTTATCATCGGGGGGCTTATTGGCCGGAGCGCGTCGCAATGACGCAATGGTGGAGCGATCACCTTGATGCGCTACGGATCGGCGCGACCGTTCTTCCTTTCAAAAACGCACAAGGAGTTTGAGCGACAGTCGGTTCGCCTTGTAACCAAGGCCAGCCAATGCCTAATTGAAGCATGGCAGAACAATGGATTGAAGCATCGAAGGCGCTTGAACTTAGTCGTGCAGGTCTTCGCAGGCCGACCGCCAGCGTTCCTTTTTCGGGTTTTTGGCGCGCTCGCCGGTCGCCTTGTAGAATGCCTTATACTCCTCGGGCGAAAACCAAGCCCGATGGGCGATCTTGCCGGACATTTTATAGGGTGCCGAAATGTCCGGCAGATAGGGAAGCCAGCCGTGGCGGTTCGCGGTTTTGAGGACATGCCGCAGGGCGATGATTTCGTGATGCATCGTTGACCGCGAAGGCCGCTTGGGCAGGCCGGTCTTTTTGTCGATCCGCGACGTCATCCGGTGGACGCGGTATTCCTGGACAAGTCCGGGGGTGATGTCCGTCACAACGCGGTCGCCCATGAAGGG
>NZ_JANXNX010000109.1 GCF_025353885.1 Sphingomonas sp.
CTCGCGCTGACTTTTGGGATCCTCGCCATATCCGTATTCGTTGCAGGTCGTTACGGACTTGTCACTCTCATAGCGCAGGGATACAGCTGGCTCGCGCTGGCATTTCTGATGATCTATGTCGCGCCGCTTTTGACGATCGGATGCTGGCGCCTCGCGAAAGGCCGTCACGAGACAGCGTCGGCGAGGTCCATAACAGCCGGCCCATAGTCGCGAAGTGCAGATCACGATTGTGGATGGAAACCCGACGCGCCTTGCAGGTCACGTCGGGAAAGCCCTTATACCAAGTCCCGTTGATCATGACGCATGCGCCCATTTGCGTCGGCCGATGGACATGATGCGCCATGGCTGATCGACGAGGCGGTTCCAGGCGAAGCAGCAATGGTCGAGAATGTCCTCGTAGGATCCGAAGATCCGGTTCGAGAGCCAATTGTCGCGCATAAACTGCCAGATGTTCTCGACCGGATTGAGCTCGGGGCATTTTGACGGCAGCGGCATGAGCGTGATGTTCGGCGGCACGATGAGCGCGTCGGAGCCATGCCATCCAGCTTGATCGAGCAGCAGCACGGCGTGCGCTCCGGGTGCCACCGTGGCGGCGATTTCGGCGAGATGGAGCGTCATGCCCTCGGTGTTGCAGCGGGGCAGGACGAGGCCCGCCGCTTTGCCTTCGTCTGGGCAGATGGCGCCGTAAATGTAGGCGGACCTGGTCCGCTGATCCTTTGGTGCAGAGGGGCGTGTCCCGCGCCGGGCCCAACGGCGTGTGATGCCGTTCTTCTGGCCGACCCGCGCCTCGTCCTGCCACCAAATCTCTACGGGTGTACCGCGGGGGAGCGTCGCCCGGATCGCTGCCAACTGGGCGGGGAAGTTTTTTTAAAAGCGGGGATGGCGTCGGCATCCTGGGTATGATGGCGCGGGCGGGCGGAGAGTTTGCGATAGCCAGATTCGCGAAGCTCGCGGCTCAGCGTCTGCTTGCTGATCGAGAGCCCGAACTCGTCCCAGATCCATTGCGCCAGGTCGATCAGTCGCCATCGCACCACACCATGCGACGCCGGGATCGGTCCGGTCTCGACCACACGAAGCAACGCTTGGCGTTGCTCTGCGCTGAGCAGTGGCAGAGCGCCAGGCGCCTTGCCGTCGATCAAGCCATCCGGGCCTCGATCGTTGAAGCGCACCACCCAGTCTCGCACGATCTGGAGACCGACACCGCCAATGCGGGCAGCCTCGCTCCGGGCGCCGCCATCATAGATCGCCGCCAGAGCCAGAAGCCGACGGACCTGACGACCGTCTTTGCTCGCCCGCGCGATGCGCCGCAAACCATCCCCGTCAAAGTCCGAACGCAGATCGATCGCCGCTGCCATCGCAAGCCTCCTCCAGCCTACGATGTTGAATCAGATCAAACCCGGTTTGGGAATCCCCAATGTGAGTCAGCCTCACGCGGATTTGGTATTACAACATGAAGCGCCTGATCTTCCATGAGCGACGGACCGCAGCAGGATAAGTGCGTCTGGAATAAAAAATTGGAGACGAAACAGAGAGAAAATGAGCCAATATCGGGCGCTCAGCCAGATCTCATGCGCCGCCGCCGAACATAGCGCTGCAAGCACCTCAAATCACGCGGTTAATGGAGGTGCCCAGCTCGGAACGTACACGTTTCGAGCCAGGTCCCAGTCCATGGGGACTTGGGGCGGCGGGGG
>NZ_JANXNX010000034.1 GCF_025353885.1 Sphingomonas sp.
GCCTTATCACAAGGCCAGCTATGCCGGGCTGCCGGGGCTGGTCCACAGCCTGATGCGGAGCACGATGCGGCGGAGGGTATGACGCGTTAGCCGCGAAATCGAGCGCGGACTGGTGGGCTGGAACGGTGGGCGTGGGGCCGGTTTAGGCCGTTGGCGTCGACAATCATCGAAAAGCGTTGGTTTCAGCCATAGCGCATGGCGGCCGGTGGGGGGAGTGCTGACCGTCTGCTATTCAAGTATGAAGGGGCAAAAGCGGACATTAGTGGCGGTGTCACAACCGTTCGGTTGTGACACCGTGGTGTCGTAAGGCAGCGCACCATGCGGATGTCATGGCTCGCGGAAGACGGCTTCGATATTATTACCATCGGGATCGAGCACGAAGGCTGCGTAATAGCCTTTTGGCATAATGGCAGGCGGCGTTTCGCGAAGCCCAGGCGCTCCATTGTCCCGTCCACCGGCACCAAGCGCTGCGGCATGAAACGCATCGACCTCCTCGCGATTTCTGGCGGAGAAGGCTGTGTGGTAATGCTGACCCGAAGGATGGAACTTATCAATCCAGAATATCGGGTAATCAGTTCCATAGCCAACACCATCGGACCCTACATTGTCAGGGGGTTGAAGAACCCGACGCAATCCTAATGCCCCAAGCGCGGCATCATAGAAGGTTGCGGAGCGCGCGACGTCAGAAACTCCGATGCCCGTGTGGTCGATCATATTGTTGCCCTTCCGACTGCGTTGCCTCTGGGGCGGCAAACGTAAATAGCGCTTGCGCAAAGCGCCAGCCATTCATGCGAACTCGCGAAGTGTCACAACCGGTCGGTTTTGACACAACCGTCTGGCTCACGACTTTCTGCGGGGTTGTAGGTGTCAGAAATCGGTGTCGGAAGGTCTGCTTTTAATGTTGCCCGAATGGGCGCAACGGCCGAAATGTTGTCGGTAGCCGTCATACCGCGAATGGCTATCTGGTGCCTAACCCGGTCTGAACGGGAACAAGGCGGTGGCAAATGCTTGATCGACTGGCGCGCTTTCTTACGCGCCCGATTCCCACGGTGGTCAGCTTTAACGCTAGAAGTAATGCGAGAAGGACTGCGCACCCCCCACCCATAAATCCAGCCCAAACCCGTTCACCCCCGCCCTCATTCCTCGGTTCGGATCAGCACCGCTTCGCCGATCAGCAGGAACAGGACGAACGGTCCCCACGCCGCCAGCAGGGGTGGGTAAGCACCCAGATTGCCCATCGCCAGCCCGAAATTGTCGGCAACGAAATAGGCAAAGCCAAGGCCCATGCCGATGACTGCGCGGACGAACAGCGCACCCGATCGGGCAAGTCCGAACGCCGCGACCGCGCCCAGCAGTGGCATCAGGACGGTGGACAACGGCCCCGAAATCTTGTGCCACAACAGCGACTGGAGCGGAGCGACCGGGCGACCGGCGGCTTGCAGTTCGTCGATCACGGCGTTCAGTTGCAGCAGCGACAGTCCGGCACCGTCGACGTTGGACAATGTGAACTGGTCCGACCGGATCGTCCTGCCGATCGTCAGAGCCCCAATCTGGCGGACTGCGCCCGAGGCGGCGTCGAACAGGGTGGCATCGGTCAGCGTCCAGCCGCCACCCGCCGCCGCCGTCCCGCGCGGTGCGCGCAGGATGTCGGCCAGTTCGCCGCTCTTTCGGGTATAAATCTCGATCCCGGCCAGCGTGGTTTTCGCGCCGCTTCCGGTCACTTCGTCGACATGGATCAGGTCGTCCCCTGCGCGCACCCAGACATTGGCCTGCGCCTCCTCTCCTGTCGGCATCTTTCCGTAATAGGCGGCCTGCCACCGGTCGAGCGTCGCGGTAGATCGCGTCACGATGCGTTCGTTGAACGCGAACGACAGGCCCGCGATGGCGATGCTTGCGACGATCAGCGGCGCCAGCACCTGTTGCGCCGACAGCCCCGCCGCCTTCATCGACACGACTTCGCTGTTCTGGTTCAGCGTGACCAGGGTAATGAGCGTGCCCAGCAAGACGCAAAACGGCAGAAAGCGTTGCGCGAGTTGCGGCAGGCGGAGGCCGACATAGGTCAGGATTTCGTGCTGGCCATTGCCCTTCACCGCGAGGATCTTGTCTGATTCACTCAGCAGGTCGAGCATTTGCAGGATCAGCAGCAACAACGCCAAGACGGCAAAGCTGCGGATGACGAACATCCGGCCCACATAAAGCGCCAGTGTCCGCGAAGGGAAGAAACTGGGCATCAGCGCGGCCTTTTCACGATGCGCGCGAACAGGGCCTTAACCCCTTCAAACAATTTGCCGAAGATGCGGTCGATGCCACCGATCGGCTGGCCGCCGGGGACATAGGCAAGCGTGTAGAACATCCATCCGACGAGCGCGATGAAAAGCGCGAACGGCACCCAGATCGCCGCGACCGGATTGACCAGGCCCAGTGACCCCATGCCCTCGGCATATTCGTTGATCTTGTAATAGGCGACGAGCATGACGATCGACAGGAACACTCCAATCGCCGATGTCGAGCGTTTGGGCGGCACCGCCAGCGCGATCGCCAGGATCGGCAGGAACAGCATCACCACGACCTGCACCAGCCGGAAGTGAAATTGCGAGCGCATTTCGGCGACGACAATTGGGGTTGCCTTCGGGCTTCGGCCGATGCGGATCAGTTCGGGCAGGGTCAGTTCCCGCTGGCCCTGGCCGCGGCCGCGAAACGATTCGATCTTGGGCAGGTCGATGGGCAGGTCGTGCGCCGCGAACGTCAGCACGCGGGGCGTCTTGAAACCGGGCGCATTGTTGATCAGTGTGCCGCTGCCCAACCGCAGGATGATGACATCGGGATCGTCGGTCGCCAGGAACCGTCCGGTCTGCGCGGTCACCGCCAGCGACTTGCCGTCGCTTTGCCGGGCCATAACGAAAATGCCGCTCAACTGGCGGCCCTGGTCGGCACTCTTTTCGATCCGCAGGGTCATGTTCTTGCCGAGCCGGGTAAATTCACCGACTTTTATCGATGCCCCCAGCGCTCCGGAGCGCAGTTCGAAGCGCAGTCCTTCATAGGCGTAGCGGGTGTAAGGCTGGACGAATCCGAGGATCGCGAGATTGAGCAGCGCAAAGAAAGCCGCGAACATGAACGGTACGCGCAGCAGCCGCCAATAGCTTTGCCCCACCGCCAGCAGCACGTCGAGTTCGGAGGACAGCGCGATCTTTCGAAACGCCAGCAGGATGCCGAGCATGACGCCGATCGGGATGCCGAGCGACAGATATTCGGGCAGCAAATTGGCCAGCATTTTCCAGACGACGCTGACGGGTCCACCCTCCGACGCGACGAAATCGAACAGGCGGAGCATCCGGTCGAGCACCAGCAGCATCGCCGCGACAATCAGCGACGACAGCAGAGGAACGATGATCAGGCGCGCCAGGTAACGGTCCGTGGCTGAAAGAAAATAGGATATTTGCCATTCCTCGACCGCGATTGGCCAGTTACGCCAGCCCTTGACCATTATTTGGCCGCAAACCACTCCCAAATACCATCGTCGAGTAAAAAGAACAGGGGCGGGGGCCGGTCCTATCGCAGTTTGCGTTGGTCGGGTTACCGTTGTCGAGGTCGAGGTCAGTTCCGTTGCACAGTCGTTTCATACCGTTTGCCGCCCTCGCCTTGCTGGCGGCACCTGCGCACGCGGCAATTCTGGGTTCGGACGCCGCAGTGTGCACCAATCCGGCGGCATCGGCGGTGCTGGTGCGGATCGAGGGGTTCAAGGCGCGGACAGGCATGGTGCGCGTGCAGGTCTATAGCAGCACGCCGGGCGAGTGGTTGGCAAAGGGCAAGAAGCTGCGCCGGATCGAACTGGCTGTCACGCCGTCGGGTGCCATGGACGTGTGCATCGCGGTGCCTGGCCCGGGCCGTTACGGCATCGCCGTCCGCCACGACGTCGATGGCGAAGGCAAGTCGGGGTGGGACGACGGTGCGGGTTTCTCACGCAATCCGGCGCTGTCGCTGCTGAAACTGAAACCCGATTTTGCCAACGTTGCGGTACCCGTTGGGCAGGGTCCGCGCGCGATCGATGTGGTGCTGAATTATCGCAGCGGATTTTCCATCCGTCCTGTGGCCATCCGTCCGGCGGGTCATAATTGATGGCCCGTGTCGCACTCCTTTCAAATCCCAGTTCGACGGGCAATCTGGCGTTGTTGCCGCGCATCCGCGAGTTTTGTGCCGAACATGGCGACCTGTTCCACTACGAGGTCGAAGACGTCAGCCAGATCGGCGAAGCGCTCCGCTCGATCGCCTGCGTGCGCCCGCGCGTGCTGGTCATCAACGGTGGTGACGGGACCGTGCAGGCGACGCTGACCGAATTGCACCAAGGCGACTATTTCGACGGCAACCCGCCCCCGGTCGCGGTGCTGCCCAACGGCAAGACCAATCTGATCGCGCTCGACCTGGGATCGACGGGCGATCCTGTCATTGGCCTTGCGCGTATCCTGGAGCTGGCGGGATCTGACCTCGACGACCATGTCGTGCGGCGGGAGCTGATCGCGTTGAGCGAAGGCGGGCGCCCGCCGGTGCTGGGGATGTTCCTGGGCGGGGCAGGGCTGGCCGATTCGATCCTTTACTGCCGCCACGTCATCTATCCGCTGGGGATGTCCAATGGGATCAGCCATTTCATCACGGTGCTGGCGGTCATCGTTTCGCTGATCCCGGGGTTGAGCGCAAAGTTCCTGCCGCCGCTGCCGTCGCCGATGCGGATTTCGCTGATGCGCGACGGCCAGGTTTCGGGCCGGTTCGCACTGATGATCGTGACCACGCTGGAAAAGATGTTGCTGGGCAGCAAGACCGAGGGCGGGGTCCGGCCCGGGCTGAAGTTCATGGCGGTCGACCAGTCGGCCATTGCCCTGATGCGAGCGATCCATGCCGCGCTGATGGGGCGGCTGGGCTCGCGGCAGATGAACGGCGTCCATGTCGAGCATGGCGACCATATCCGCATCGAGAGCGACCGCAGCAGCGTCATTCTGGACGGCGAGATATTTCATACCGGACCCGGCGCGCCGATCACGCTGCGCCCGACCAAGCCCATGGCATTCCTGCGCCTGGCCGCGTGACCGACCTGACCCGGCTGGTCGGGGAGGAACTCGATTTGCCGGTCGTCGACGCCGTTGCGGGGATGGCCAGGGCCCTTGCGGACAAATACGGCACGGCATCGCGGGCGGTCCTGTTCTATGGATCGTGCCTGCGCGAACGGGAACTGGACGGGCTGATGCTCGATTTCTACCTGATCGTGTCGGACTATGATGCGGCTTATGACCGGCGCTGGCTCGCGACTGCCAACCGCCTTGTCCCGCCCAATGTCTTTCCGTTCGCACACAACGGACTGGCGGCAAAATATGCGGTGTTGAGTGAGGCCGATTTCGCGCGGCTGTGCGGGGCCGGGGCCGACACGGTGTCGGTGTGGGCGCGGTTCGCGCAACCCTCGCGGCTGGCGTGGGCGGCTGACGACGCGGCGCGCAAGGCGGTGATTGGGGCGGTGGCGAAAGCGGCGCCGACGCTGCTGGCACTAACGCGACCGCTGGTCGAGGGTGACGCGCTGGCCGTCTGGCGGCGCGGGTTCGCATTGACCTATGCCGCCGAACTGCGGGCCGAAAGCACAGCGCGGCCGGGGACGGTGGTCGATGCCGACCCCGACCGTTATGCGCGGTTTGCAGCCGTCATCTCGATCGCGCCGACGACGCACCAGGAGGCCGAGCGGCGCTGGACCAGGCTGCGGCGGCGGGGCAAGATCGTCTCTGTGCTGCGGCTGGCAAAGGCGACGGCGACATTTGCGGGCGGGATCGATTATCTGGCGTGGAAGATCAATCGCCACGCTGGAACCGCGATCGCGATCAAGCCATGGCAGCGACGGTTTCCGATTCTAGGCGGGTTAAGCCTGTTGCCGCGATTGTTGCGCAGTGGCGCCGTTCGTTGAGTGAACCGCCCGCCTAGGCCGCCTGCGATTGCGCGGCGTTCGCGCGGTCCAGCACGCGGGCGACCGCGTCGCCCAGGCGACCGATGGTGAACGGCTTGCGCAACACCTCATGCCCGCCGAACGCCTGCGGATCCTCGATATCGCCAGCGAAGCCGGTGACGAACAGCACCGGCATTTGGGGATGCAGGATGTGGATCGCGGCGACCAGTTCGGGACCGGTGACGCCGGGCATCAGCACGTCACTGACGATCAGGCCGATGTCGCGGCGTTCGCGCAGCAGCGCCGGGACCTCGGCGGCGGATGCGCACGGCAGCGGTTCGTGGCCAAGCTCGATCAGCGCGTCGACCGTCGCATTCAACACGCGTGGGTCATCCTCGATCACCAGCGTCACCACGCCCGAATGGAGGGGGCGTCCATCGGCGGGGGCGGCCTGGTCGGCGATCGCCACGACATTGCCCCGGTAACGCGGCAGAAAAATCGATACCGTGGTGCCCTGTCCCGGCATGGACGTTGCCGCGACGCCGCCGTCCGACTGACGCACGAAGCCGAAGATCTGCGACAGCCCAAGGCCGGTGCCCTTGCCAACGGTCTTGGTTGTGAAGAACGGATCGAAAATGCGCTCCAGCACGTTGGCGCTCATCCCCGAACCGGTGTCGCTGACGGCAATGCGGACATAGTCGCCCGCCGGAGCCTCGGCGATCTCACCCTCCACCAGATTCACGTCGGCGGTCGATAGGGTCAGCGTGCCGCCGCCCTCCATCGCGTCGCGGGCGTTGACGGCCAGATTGAGCAGCGCGTTTTCCAGCTGGTGCGCGTCGATGAAGATCGGCCAGCGCGCACCCGCGCTGATGACCACCTGGATGGTGTCGCCCAAGGTACGGTCCAGCATGTCGGCCATGCCGCCAACCAGCGTGTCTGAGTAGAGCCCGACCGGCAGCAGCGGTTCGGCGCGGGCGAAAGACAGCAGGCGCTTGGTGAGGGCAGCAGCGCGGTTTGCCCCTTCGAGGGCATTGTCCAGATAGCGTTCGATTTCGGGCGCGGGCTCATCGATCCGGCGGCGGGCCAATTCGATGCCGCCGATGACGACGCCCAGCATATTGTTGAAATCGTGCGCGATACCTCCGGTAAGCTGCCCGACCGCCTCCATCTTTTGCGCCTGTCGCAACCGTTCTTCGGCAATCTCGCGTTCGCCCATCTCGGCGATCAGCCGGGCGTTCGCCTCGCTGAGTTCGCCGGTCCGTTCGGCGACGGCATATTCCAGTTCGGAATTGCGCTCCTCCTCGTCCTGGCGGTCGCGCCACGCCGCCCATGCGCTGCGTCCGAGCCAAGCCGCACACAGCAGGATGATCAGGCCGACCGCCGCAAGGATGGCCGAAATCCGGTTCGACCGCGCGACGGTATTGTCCGCGGTCAACGTTCGGGTGGCGAGGATCGCGCGTTCATTGGCGATGATACGGGTCAGCAGTCCATCCAGCCGCGCCAGGCTGGGTGCCTTGCCCGCCTCGTAATAGGTCGAGAGCGCCTGGTCGTTCTGGCCATAGTTGGTGCGGAGCGCGACATCGGACAATTCGCCGCCACGGACGGTAAAGGCGTCACGCAGCGCACCGATCAAGGCGCGCTGTTCGGGACGGTCGCGGGTTTCGCTGGTAAGCTTGTCCAACAGGGTTCCCGCGCGCCGCCAAGCGTCGAAATAGGTGCGCCCGACATCCTTGTTACCGCTGATGACGAACCGCCCGAGCGTCGCCTCCGACTTGGCCATCGTCGCATCCAGTTCGCGCGCGAGGATCATGACCTCGTAACTATGCTGCTGCCAGCCGAGCGCGGCATCACGCTGACGCGTGGCGATTACAAGCGAGGAAACAAGCGCTGCGATGGAGACCAGGGCGAACAGTCCGGCAAGCAGCAACCCCGCTGTCCGCCAGCTCTGACCCGGCGCGCCATCCTTGCTGAGACCGTTCCCCATGTCGCGGTTGACCTACATCAAGCAAACGGGGGTGAAAAGGGGCGTGGTCAGGCCGCGCCGATGCAACCAACCGCTCGTCCCGAAACTGCGAACAGGTCGAGGATGGTTTCAACCTCCGTTGCCGAATGTTCGGCACAGAGCGAACACCGCAGCAGGAACATTCCGGCGGGCGTGGCAGGCGGACGGGCAAGGTTCACATAGACGCCGCCCTCCAGCAGGGATTGCCACAAGGCGACGGCCTGCGCCTGATCGTCCAGGATGATCGCAATGATCGCCGACTGCGGAATTTCGGTGCCAAGCCGATACCCGAGTGCACGCAAACCACCGTGCAGGCGACGTGAATTTTCCCACAGGTGCGCGCGCTTGTTGCCCGCGTGCATCAGCTTGCGGATCGACGTCGCAGCGGTCGCGACGACGCTGGGGGGCAGCGATGCGGTGAAGACATAGGGGCGGGTGACGAGGCGCAGGACCTCAAACTTCGGGTGGTTGGACACGACGAATCCGCCGACGGTACCGACCGATTTACTGAAGGTGCCGACGATGAAGTCGATATCGCCCTCGCATCCCATCTCCTCGAACACGCCGCGCCCATTTGCCCCGAAAAAGCCCATGCCATGCGCCTCGTCACACATGATCATGCAGCCGTGTTTTTTGGCGACCGCGACCATTTCCGGAAGCGGCGCGACGTCACCCATCATCGAATAAACGCCCTCGAGGATAACGAGCTTGCCAGCCTCGGGAGGCAGGCGACCGAGGCGCTTGTCGAGATCCTCGACCGAATTGTGGCGGAAGCGCACGATCTCGGCATTGCCCTGCTGGCATCCGTCATAGATCGAGGCATGGCTGTCGGCGTCGAGGATGACGTACTCGCCCTTGCCGGCGAGTGTCGAAATCATGCCGAGATTGGCCATATAGCCAGTCGAAAAGACGATCGCGCCCGACACGTTGTAGAAATCGCGCAACGCATCCTCGACCTCGATATGGTCGCGGAAGGTGCCGTTGAGCATGCGGCTGCCATTGGTGCCCGATCCGTACTGGTCAAGCGCGTCCTTGCCCGCCTGGATCACGTCGGGGTCGAAGGTCATGCCCATATAATTGTACGTGCCGAGCAGGATCGTGTCGCGGCCAGCGATCACCGCCTCGGTCGGCGACTTCACCTCGTCCATCACGATCGCGAACGGATCGGTCACGCCCGAATCGAGCAGCGCCTGGCGCTCGGCGATGAGGCCGTCGAACTTCGACATCAGGTCGCGTTCGGGCGCTATC
>NZ_JANXNX010000045.1 GCF_025353885.1 Sphingomonas sp.
CAAAAGTTATCAATCGGATTCTGGTTGCGGACCCTCGTGCTTCACGACCGGCTCGCCATCGCGCTTTTCGCGATTGGTATAAAGCAGGGCTGCCACCAGCGCCGCAGAGCCGATTCCCATGGCAGCACCCGCCGCCACCCAACGCGTGTTGTTGGACTTTTCAGATCTGCCGTTTTCGGACTTCGACGCGGCAGGCTTTGGCTTTTTGGAATCGGTCATGGCGTCCATTACAACAGAAAGCAGGCATTTCCGTTCCACCCCGGCAAGCCCTTGCTGTCAACCCATGACAGCCCCTGGCTTGCTATGATCAGGCCGAGCAAGCGCAGGGCCGCCAGAATTGCCAGTTTCGCCACAACGAGGCATAATAGTTGCACTGCGTTCGTGACAATGGCGATACATGGTCACGCGACCGAATTTTTATCGATAGGGAAATCTGATGGCCAAAGCACCGATCAAGCCTGCCAAGGCAGCGACCAAACCCGCAAAAGCGGCCGTGAAGCGCCCAACCAAGTCACCCACGGAAGAGGCCGCCCCTGAGCCCGTCGTGAAGAAGCCGGTCGCGAAAAAGCCCGTCAAGCCAGCTACCGGGAAATCCGCGGCAAAGGTTCCCGCAGCCAAAGCCGCAGCAGTCAAGCCAACGGCCAAGTTAGCCGCCGCGAAGACAAAAAAGCCCAAAGAAACGCATTCGTCGATTGCACAACTCGCCGCCGACATCCTCGAAGACCGCATCATGCCGACCATCGAACAGATCAAGGAAATCGCCCTGTCCGCGCTAGGCCACAGCCAGAAAAAGGCGAAAAAGGTTAAGTCGAAGAAGAAATAGTGGTCGCGGCGCTATCGGGATGGAAAGTCGATCGCTGAACGTTCGCGGAACCGTTGCACCGCGTCATCGAGCAGACGCCCCAGCGACCGCGGTTTTGGATAACAGCGGCGGGCCCTGTAGGATCATTCGGGTACCGCAACCTCGAGCGCCAGCAGCGGCGCGTGCTGCTGCGCGCCAAAGGTATCGGTCTCGCCGATGCTGCCCTGCGGGCGGGGTCGGCGGATCGTCAGTTTGAACGCGAGCGCGGGGTCGAAAAACTGGAAATTGGTGATGGAGCCGGGATCGATGGCGTAGGCGCGGGCAAGCGTCTCGCGCGTTACAGCACCGCTCTCCTTCACCATGCGGTAGCGCTCGGCATCGTCGAACATCACGTCGAAGGTGAGCTCGAACGGGCCGGCGTTCTTGCTGCGGACGAGCTTGGCGAGGTCGCGGATCGTGGGCACGTTGCGCATGGTTCAGCTCTCCAGCCGGTGGACGGGGAACAGCTCGGTCGGTGTGTCCACTTCCATGAGGTGGTAGATGCTGAACGCGCAGACCGGGCCGATCTCGTTCTCCATCGGGGTCAGCGGGAACGCCATGTTGCCGCCGGTCGCCATCTGACCGGGATAGGGCGCGTGAAGGCATGCTACTCGCGCGGTGTTGCAGATGGCATTGGCGATGTCCTGGGTCTGGCCGATCACCTCGGTGAGGATGCATAGCTCATGTGGTTGCGCGTCCTTGATCGGCTCCAGTGCGCCCATTACGCCGTTCTTGCCGTAGACATGGAAGATTAGCTGCGCCGACCCGTCAGCGAGCACGGGGTGAGTGGCGGACACATGGCGGGTGACGGCGGCGAGAAAGCCATCGATGCCTTCGATCAGAATCGGATCGCGGATGCCGCCAATGAACACGGTCCGGTGCCCGACGATCGACGCGCCCTCCAGCTTGACCGTGTAGGGGGTGGGACGGAACACGCTGCGCTCCACGCGCACCGTCCGCTCGTCGAGCGGCGTGTAGGTCGCCGCGTTCAGGTCCAGCACCCCGCCTGGTCCGGCCAGCAGGTCGGCGCGCGACTTCTCGTACAGGGTGTGCGCGGCGACGGAGAGCGGCGTGCAGCGCTCCTTGGGGCTCATCGGCTCGAGATCGAAGCTGTCGGCGCGAATCGTCGCCAGAATCACGCGACCCTTGGGTTCGGCGCAGACCGCACCGCATTCCATGATCTTGCCCATGTGCCAAGCGATGCCGGGATCGATCCCGCGCTGGAGGCAGAGCGCGGCGTAGGGCGCGGGATCATACGCCCGACCGGCGACGATCACGTCGACCTCTTCGCTCAGCGCTTCGAGGAACGGCTCCACCCCCATCTGAGCGACGATCGCCACCGAGGCCGCGACCGCCGCCTCGTCTAGGGGCGGCACAGGGCCGCACGGCGCGATCCGCCCAGCCGCCAGCCGCTCGCGCACGACTTCCTTTGGAATGTCGGCGTAGATCTTGGCGATCTTGAGCTTGTAACCCTTGTCCGCCGCGATCGTGCGGATGAGGTCAACCATGTAGTCGACCTGCGCGTTGGTGCCCGTGCCCCCTGCCGATCCGATCAGCACCGGTATTTTCCGCGTCGCGCACGCCTCCAGCATCGGCTCGAGGTCGCGCCGATAGGCCGAATTGCTATTGGTGCGCTTGCCGAGGCCTAGTTCCTGCGGCCCGTTGTCGGTCGATCCGGAATCGATTACGATCGCGTCGGCTCCGGCGTCGATCCCGCGCCAGAAATCGGCCGCCGGATAGCCGTAGCCGAGCATCCCAACCGGAGTCAGGATCTTGAGTTCCTCAGCCATTCGACAGCACCCGCGCATCGGCCGGCGAGGGTCTCTCGCCTGCACGCGGTCGCTTCAAGCCCAAGGTATCGCGCAGCGTCGCGCCGTCATACTCCTTGCGGTGCAGCCCGCGCCGCTGCAGCTCAGGCACCACTAGCCGGACAAAATCCTCGTAGCTACCTGGCGTTTCGGGGGCCATGATGACGAACCCGTCGCAGGCGTCGGAGAACCATTCCTCCATCTGATCGGCGACCTGCATGGGGTCACCGCAGAACATCGGCGCTTCCTTCAGCGTGCCGCGTCCGGACACCTCGACGAAGTCGCGCACCGACGGGTTTTTCTTGCCACTTTTTGCGATGACGCGGTCTCGGTAGCTATGCCAAGACACTGCCGCTAGCTCCTCGTCAGAAAAGGGCGCGTCATAATCGCGCGCGCCAAAATCGACGTTCATCACTTCGCACAGCAGCGTCAGCCCGTCGATCGGCTTGGACAGGCTCTCCAGATAGGCGCGCTTCTCCTGCGCGGCGTCAGAGGATTCGGCGACGACGACGTTGACCGCGGGCGCGATCTTCACGTCATCGGGGTTGCGCCCAGCGGCCTCGGCCGCCCCACGCAGGCTCTCATATTGCTTTCGGCCAAGTTCACGATTGGGATAGCCTGCGAACACCAGTTCCGCCCAACGTCCCGCAAAGCGCTGTCCGCGTCCGCTTGATCCCGCTTGGAGCAGAACCGGGTGTCCCTGTCCCGAGCGCGGCACGGTCAACGGTCCGCGCGTCTGAAAATACTGACCTTTGTAGTCGAGCCGGTGGACCTTGTCGGGATCAGCGAAGCGGCCTGACTGCTTGTCGATGACGAGCGCGTCGTCTTCCCAGCTATCCCACAAACCCATCACCGCCTCCATGAACTCATCGGCGCGGTCGTAGCGGAGATCATGCTCGAGATGCTCGGTACGCCCGAAATTCTCGGCCTCTGAATCGTTGAGCGACGTCACGATGTTCCAGGCTACCCGCCCCTTGGTCATCAGATCCAACGTCGCGAACAGGCGGGCGACATGATAGGGCTCGTAATAGGTCGTCGAATACGTTGCCCCGAGCCCCAAATGCGTCGTCGCGCACGCCATCGCCATCAGCACCGGCGTTGGGTCGAGCTTCACCGCCCGGACGCCGTTCTCCACCGTCGCGCGATGGCTCGCGCCATAGATATCGGGCATCGCCAACCGGTCGTCGAAGAACGCCATGTCGAACTTACCGTCCTCCAGCGTCCGCGCGATCCGCTGGTAGTATTCAGGCGCCATGAAATCGGGTGTTGATGCGAGGTGCCGCCACGACCCGGCGTAGTTCGAACAATTCTGCGCCTGCATGAAAGCAATTAACGACATTTGGCGATCGGGCTTAGTCATTATGATGATCCTGTGCTTGGCTTGGGAGGCGCGTCAGAAGCTCTGCGTCACACCGATCTTGAACTGCCGCTTGAGCGCACTCGCAGTGAACGGATCATAGTTGTAGTTGAGCCGCGCGAACGGAGGATCCTCGTCGGTCACGTTCAGCACCGTCAGGTTAATCGTAGTGCCAGTCGCGAGCTGCGCACGAAGCGAGATGTCGCCGGTCGTGAAAGTGCCGATCTTCTGGCCGTTCAGTTGCTGCGAATCCGGTGACAGTCCCACAAGATCGACGCGCGGAACGAACAGCGTAGTTCGCTGGTCGCGGTAACTACCGATGTAATTAAGCGTCGCGCGCGCGCTGAACACGCCCCGGCCATAATCGACGAACGCTTGCCCCTTCCACTGAGGCAACGGGTAGGCAATCGTGCCGCTGTTCAGCTTACCCGCGGCGTCGAACCCGGCTTGAACCAAGACGCCCTCGACCGACAGATCGCTGACCTTATAGTCTAAGACGTAGCTGACCGATCCGCCGATTCCGAGCGTTCCGCCGAACACGTCGCGATTGCGATAAGTGAGCTGAGCGTCGATGCCGGACGTGCTCACTGCAGCGGCATTGACCTGCCGCGTGTTGACGCGCGACACGTTTGCCAAGGTGCAGGTTCCCGCGCCTGGCACTCCGCCGCCATTGGTAAACTGAAAGCGATTACGAAGAGCTGCGAACGCTGGGTTTGCGCAGTTCGCGGGATTGGCAAACAGCGCGGTCGCCATGTTTGCGGCAGGTTCCGCAACGATCAGGTCGCGCAGCTTGAATTTAAAATAATCGACGTTGAAATTAAACCCGCCTGTCTCGATCACCACGCCACCGGAATAATTGGTGGCCGTCTCAGGTTTAAGACCCGGATTGCCGAACGTGTCGATCGGCACAAACGATCTTCCGACGAGTTGAAGCGTGGTGTCGGGCGTAGTGCTCAGAAGCTGGTCGGGCGGTCCCCGAAACGTGGTCGAATAGGAGCCGCGGAACGCTAGCCAGGGGAGCGCCCGATAGCGCGCGCTGACCTTCGGATCGAAGGTCGAGCCGACGCCACTGCCATAGTCTTCATAGCGAGCCGCCAATTGCAGATCGAGTCCTTCAAAAAGGGGGGCACGAAGTTCTGCGAATGCGGCCTTGACGTTGCCGGAAGATCTTGCGTTACGACCCGAGCCCAGGAAACCGAGCGCGCCGACAACAGGCGAGCAAGTCAGATTGCCATTCACCGGCGTGTCGCGGCATGGCGTCGCTGCCAGGTTGCTATCGTTACCGAATTCGGTGCTGAACTTGGTCTTGCGGTACTGGCCGCCGACCGCGAAGGCGAGCGGGCCGCCCGGCAACTCGATCCCGGTCTTGCCGCTGATCGTAACGTCGCCGACGTACAGCTGCGTCTCGATCTTGTTGGAATATTGCCCCGATAGATACTGAGCCAGCTCGGTGCTATTGGCGACGCCGGGGATATAGGTCGGGTTGGTGGTGCCAAGCCCCGGATTCCCGGGCGAGGCGTTGCCGAACGGGTTCAAATAAACGCAGCCGTTCTGCCCTGGCGTATTCGCCGCAACATTGCAGCCGAACCCGCCCAATCCGCGAAGAGCGAGTTGAACCCGATCGCCGAACTCGTCCACGCCGCGGACGTCGCGGATATAGTCGTGGTAGGTGAAGCTGGTGTCGAGATTAATGTTGTCGGTGAGGTCGCCCTTGATCGCGGCGGTGAAGCGAATCGACTCCGACTGCCGCTTGCCGTCGCTCGCGCCGAAACCGTCGGGAAACAGAGGATTGCCTCCCGAAAAGAACGGACGGAAGCGGAGCAGTGGGAACACGACGCCAGCCGCGGCTGCCGGTACGGTTCCAGGATTTTGCTGGAGATAAGCCTGATAGCCGGGATTGCTGGCGGGCACGAAATATCCGGCGACCCCGACAGTGGGATTTGTCGCCGGCAGGACCGACCTGCTGGGCGCCTGCGTTAGCAAGTATGATGGCGAAGTTCGCGCGTGAGGAACATCCGACATCGCGTAGAGCGCCGAGGCCTCGAACTTGAAGCGATCGGTCAGGTCGATGCCGACTTCTGCATAGATCTGGTAGCGGTTTTCCGTATCCGTAAGCGCATTAAACGGGGTACCCTGCGTAAAACAGGCCCCGTTCGCGACCGGCGCCGCGAGCGTTCCCGTAGCGGCAAGTGTACCGCCGAGCGCGTTGCAGGAGCGATCGACCGTCAACCCGGCGAGCGGCGTCCCGCCTGCCGTTACGGGAACAAAGGAACCTGGGCTGCCACCTGCAGTGAAAGCCGCTTCCGGATTGTTGGCGTAAGGCTGTAGCGCAAAATCGCGATCGATCGCCCGCAGCTCGGACCGGTGTTGATATCCGGCTGCCACGAGGAACCGGAGGCCGTCGGCCTGGTGACCAAAGCTGACCGAACCGCCATAGTCGCCGTCGGAACCCTTGATTTGCTTGTAGTCGCCGGTGACCAGGAAGCCCTTCTGGTCGGTCCGAGTGATGAAATTCACGACGCCCGCAATGGCATCCGATCCATAGGTGGCGGCGGCACCGTCCTTAAGGACCTCGACCCGGCCGATCGCGGCGAGCGGCAACAGATTGATGTCGACCGCGGGGACATTAATCCCCGCGTTCACCAGCCGCTTGCTGTTGAGCAGCACAAGCGTGCGCGACGGGCCGAGCCCGCGCAGGTTCACGGTGGAAATGCCTTCCGAGCCTTGCGAGCGGGTGTCGAAAGAGTTGGAGTCACCCAGTACTCCGCTCGAGACCGACAGCGTCTTCAATAGTTCGACGGGCGAAGGCGAACCCTGTCGTGCAAGGTCCTCGCCGGAGATGACTTCGACCGGCGATGTACCAGTTTCCGAGGAGCCGCGGATAAGCGATCCTGTCACGATGATGTCGGCAACTTGCTCCGCTTCTACGGTAGCGGGGTCGGGTTCCAACGCGGGAGCGGGCAGAGGAAGGGGAGCGACCTGAGCCGTAGCAGGGCCAACAGCCAGCGCCGTGGCAAGTGCAATTAGACTGAAACTAGCAAGTGCCTTGGACGTCCGCATGGCCATTATCCTCCCTAAATCTTTTAGATTATTGAGAGGGGTTTATCGCTTCTCGGCCCTGCAACAATTGGCGAGCCGCTATCGTTTTATACGTCTGTGCTATCAATAAGTCGTGCCGCGGTGGTTAACTCGCCGACATTACCAATGTTATCGACGTTGCGAAGTAGATCAAGGAGTGCGCTTGCCCGACTGTTGGTGATCGCCCGGGTGGCGTTGGTCAGGAACTTTGCCTCGATCGTTTCGGGCGAGAGGGGCCGGTCTGGCGTACCCGAGCTCGTCATCTCTCGTTGATGAACAACGTCGCCGTTTTTCATCGTCAGGCGCACCTCGCCGGGAAAATGCGCGGGGAAGTCGCTTGCAGGGTCGTCCTCGACTTGTGCGAGCGCGGCCAGCGCGAGCACGCGAGGGTCACTGACACCACGGTCGTGGAAGGCGGCCAGATCGACTTCGCCGGTTGCGAGCGCCAGCGCCACCACATATGGCGTGCTAAACATTGCTTCGTAGGGCGACTGCGGCCGCTGCTTGCGTGCCAGCGGCTCGCCGACGAGAGGATGCAGTCGCTTGTGGAGCGGCAGATCGATCCGCGCGATCTGGTCGACGTCCACGACTTCACGCAAATGCAGTGCCGCATCAACGAAGGCATGAATGAAATGGCAGCAGGGATACGGCTTGAGCGCGATTCCTTCGATCAACCAATGCTCGCCCAGACCGAACGACGGCATCATGGCGGGATCCGGCGTTCGGCCGAGATGCGTTTTGTAGAAGCCGTGGTTGCCTTCGAAGACCGTGGTCGCCCCCGTAAAGCCGTTCTGCGCCAGCACTGCGGCAGAATAGCCGGCATGGGCCGACCAGCCTGTATGCAGCCGTTTCAAGGAACCACCGAGCTCGAGAATGCCCGCCGCCTGGCTGCCGGCGAAGCTGAGTGCGGAGACAAGTTGATCTCGGCTAAGCCCAAGCAGCCGCCCAGCGGTAAACGCCGCTGCGAACGTGCCCGCGAGTGCGGTTGGGTGAAAGCCGCGGTCGTGAAACCCACCCTCAGCCGCATTGGCGATGCGGCAGCCCATTTCCAGCCCGACCACGAAAGCAGCGAGCAGATCTTTGCCACTAGCCCCGGTCGCCTCCGCCGCGGCTAGGCCTGCCGCGAGCGCCGGCGTGGTGGCGTGATAGATGGCCGTGATATGAGTGTCGTCGAAGTCGAGCCCGTGAAAGAGCGCGCCATTGACCAGCGCGGCATTTGCGGGCGGCAGGCGCTCGCCGCTCCCGAGCGCGGTCGCGTCGCCGCTGCCGCCGAGTGCTTTCGCACCGGCCAGAATTTCGCGTGCGAAATCGAAACCGGTCGCCGCCAACGCCAGCCCGAATGCATCGAGCATATGCGCCTTCGCCTTGGCGACCACCGGGGCTGGCACGTCAGCGAGCTGGAGATGAAGCGCGAAGTCCGCCAGCCGCTGCGCTTCGGTGCTGGGCTCGGGCGCGCTCGGGATGATTGGGCGGTTGATTGCATTGTCTGTGGCAGCGATAGCCATGTGGAGCGTCCTCTCGATTATGACAATTTATTGATCGCTGTTATGCCGGCGCGGCAAATCGCGATCAGCTATACTCTTATTGGTGGAGGCTATGGACGACCGCTCTAGGCAGGCACACTGGCGAAGCGGCTCTCAACCTCGCGGCCAAAGCGTCGACGGCCCGCGAGAAACCCGAGCGCTCCCAGCGCCAACGCGCTCGCGACGACAATTGATAAGGCGTCCCGATGGGCAGCGCAGTGGCCTTGGCAAGCAGCGCGACCATCGGCGGTCCTAACCCGGCGCTGACGACGGTTGCGACGAGCTGATAAGCCGCCAGCGCTTGTCCCCGCATCTCGCCGGGCGCAATCTCTTGGAGCGCGGCGGGGCCGAGCGCAATGCCAGCCGAGTTGCATACGGTCATCAGCCCAACCAGCGCCATATAAGCTCCAGCCCCGGGCGCAAAAGCGAGCAGAACCGCAAGCACGGCCCCGATCGCGCATCCCGCAGCCGCTACCCGAATTTGCCATCACGCATGCCGCGCCCCGCCAAACGATCGGCAAGCGTCGTGCCGCCGATAATGCCGACGAGTCCGCCGATAATGACCGCTATGCCCAGCCCGAACCCGGCTTCGGCGCAGCGACGCCGATGTGCAATGAACAGGTGCGTGAAGGTATCGACGAAACCGCTGAGGAATGTCGCAAGGCTCCACAACCCGACGCCTACAGCCGCGAGGCGGACGCGATTGCGGGTATTGACCATGCGGCCGAACGGAAGCGCCATAATGCAGAAGAAGACGACAAACGCGGGCCCGATTAGCAGCTGACCTGCACATCGGAGATGCCCAAATCTTCTCGGATCGGATCGACTAACAGGCTGATGATTTGGCGATCGACGAATGAAAACACATTCGCAGCCATTAGCAAGCCGACCATTGTCCACGCCTGCCGCGCAGCGGGTAAGGGTGCGCGATGTCCGCATCGCCGGCGCGGGTCGCGCCTATGTCAACTTACATAGCACCTCTCCAACGTACGGCCCGTCTCGCTCTCAAGCCGCCGAAAAGCCATTAATCCTAATCATCAGCTCTGCGGGGTCGCCTGCCAGCCGGCAATTGGCGTTCCGCTATCTTTTAATAGTGTTGCGCTATAAAGCTCATCTGCATTCGGAGGCAAAAGGTGGACAAGGAACGGTTCGACATTTCGCTGGAGGACCTCCAGACGTTCCTCGCGGTCGCTGACCAGGGCAGCTTCAGCCGCGCTGCTGATCGGCTTGCCCTATCACAACCGTCGATCAGCAACCGCGTCAAGCGTCTTGAGGAAAAGCTAAACGTCCGCCTTCTCGAACGCACGACGCGCAAAGTCGAGCTGACGTTTCACGGCCGGCGCCTACACGAGCGCGCGTCGATTACTCTCCGCGCGCTTCGCGACCTGCTTCAGGAATTTAACGCTGAGACGGGTATGCGCCGGCGGCAGGTCGAGGTCGCGGCGACGATGATGATCGCATCCGTCGCACTCGCCCCGATCCTGGGTAGCTTTGCCGAGGCTTACCCAGACATCAGCGTTAGGCTCAGGGACCGTATTCCCGATGTGGCCATCGCCGAGGTAATCGACAGCGAATGTGATATGGCGGTGATGGTTCTCGAACGCGCCGATCCGGCGCTCGCCTTCGAGCCGCTCCTTGCTGACCGCTGCGTCGCGGTGACCCCGCTTGGCCATCCATTGCTGAAAAGGGGTTCGGCAACCTTCGCCGAGGTACTCGCATATTCGGTACTCAGTCCCGACGGCCATGTCGCGCTGCGTCGCGCGATTGAGGAGGCCGCCGCGGCACGCAATTTGCAACTTACGCTCTCGGCACCAGCTCGCGGTGTCACTAATGTCATGACCTTACTCGCAATGGCCGCAGCAGGATTGGGGGTGTGCATTCATCCTTCCACCCTAATTCCTGCCGAATTCCGGCCAACTATCGGATTGGTCGAGATTGAGGATTGTGAAATCCTCCGCACGATTGGGATCGTCACTGCTTCTAATCGAAGTTTGTCGGGACCTGCGATGCGGTTCCGCGAGCATCTGCGTCGCGCCGTGAGGGAGTCGTATCCCAATGCGCCCGAAGTGCGTCCAACCGTACCGCTGTAGTTATGTCCTCGATGGCCAGATCACCCTGATATCTGGATCGGGTGAAACTTTGCTTGACGCTGGAATGTGTGTCGGGCTCCCGGCTGGCGGGGCTGCTGACAAGCTCATAAACCGCTCGAAGTACGTCTCGGTTTATCTTGAGGGATGGCGATGGCTTCGACAACACGCTGGCAAGCCGCTATCCCGAAGTCGCCGAACTCGCACGATTAGAATGGATGTTGTCTCGAGCTTTCGAAAGCGAAAATGCCGCCGCGATGGCCGTTTATTCGATTGCCCCGATCGACTGGGAGGATGCGACGCTGGCATTTTTACCGAGCCTGCGAACTGTTCCTGCCATAACCAATGCCGGTGCGATCTGGTCAGCCCTTGCCGCCACCCAGAAACCACCCGCTGCCGAAATCTTGCCACAACTTATGACGACGATGATCTGGCGACAGGAGTTTAAGCCCTGCTTCCGGACGATTGGAGCGGTCGAGCATGAAGCGATTGCGATGATAATTGCTGGTGCCGACTTCGCAGCATTGTGTGAGATGCTCATCGATAAGCGCGGCGAAACCGAAGGACTTATGCTAGCGGGAACGATGCTGGGCCAGTGGTTTGTCGACGGGCTGGTCAGTCATACCGGTACAAAGGGAATCCCATGCGTCTGATCTCTTCAGTTACTCTCTGCGTCCTGCTGGCCTCATCGGCTTCGCTGGCGGCCTCCCGACCGCAAAAACCGGTCGTTGTGGAGCTTTTCCAGAGCCAGGGATGCTCGTCCTGCCCGCCTGCGGACGCGGTTCTGAACACCCTTGCCGCCCGCACCGACGTGATCGCGCTGAACTTTGCAGTGACCTATTGGGATCGGCTTGGCTGGAAAGACACCTTCGCCAAACCCGCTTATACTGACCGCCAGTGGGACTATGCGCGCGCCGCCGGGCGCAGCAATGTCGCCACGCCACAGATGATCGTCGGCGGGCGCATCGCGGTCCTGGGCAGTCGTTTTGCCGAAGTCGAAACAGCAATCGCCCACGCCCGACGCGTTGATGATGGCCCTGTGATGGCAATATCGGGCAGCAGCGTCACGATTGGCGCGACGAAGACCAGGACACGAGCCACGTTATGGCTCGTGTACTATGATCCACGCACGATCGAGGTCGCCATCCACGCGGGTGAGAACGGAGGTAGGACCATTCCCCACCGCAACATCGTTAAAGACCTGAAGGCTATCGGCATATCGACCGGGAAAGCCGGCAGTTTCACACTCCCTCGCGCGCCAACCGGACTGCGAACCGCCGTGCTGTTGCAGGCTGGAGGAGGCGGACCAATCATCGCCGCAATACAAGCCTGATGCGCTGCCGCTAATTGAGCGACAGCAGATATGCGCCCAATTCCGTCATTCTGGGGTTGTAAGATATCTTCTTAGAGTTGCCAGTCTACTTATGCATGTTTTGCATCACGGACAGCGGAGATCGATATTTCACTCTTGGAAATTGATTTTTCTGTTTCGCGACGGAACTGCCGTCGAGCTGCGTTCAAGGATTAGTCGGTAGCTAAGGGCTGCCAGCGCATCTGTGAGGAGAATATCATGAAGAGGTTAGTATTTGCCGCGCTTGCCGCCGGTGCGGCCATGATTTCAATTGCGCCAGCTGAGGCGCGGCAAGGGTGTGGTGACGGCGGTCATCGCGGCCCTGCAGGTTACTGTCGTCCAAATCGTGGTAGCGCAGTCATTGTACCTGGGGTTCGGGTCGGTGTGTTTTATCCTGGCCGCGGATATTGGGACGGCGGTCGTTATTGGGGGCACCGCTATCGTTGGCGCGGTGGATGGCGCTATCGTTGATTCTGATTTCACGGGGGGCGTCAAAATCGGCGCCCTTCGCTCGCAAAGCCTGGGCGAAGACATGATGAGGACCACCAACATGTTTCTAAAACGCACGACGATCATTATGCTGATGCTGGCACCCGCTGCGGCCTGTGCCAAGCCAGCCACCCCGGCGTCCACGAGCGTCACGTTGCAACAGTTTGTCCAGCGACATGAACAGAAGTTGCTGGCGGGTGATACCGACGGCGACGCGAAAGTCAGCAGGGCCGAGTTTATCGCTGCTGCAAAGATCGGCAAAGGAGATCCCGCGAAGCGATTTGCAAAACTCGATCAAAATGGTGACGGCATGCTCGACAAGTCAGAGATCGATGCCATGCTGGCCCGTCGCTTCAAGCGGTTGGACACCAATGGCGACGGCGTGGCCAGCGCCAATGAACGTGCAGCGGCCCACGCCAGGAAATCGGGCGCTGCGGACAGCGGATCGGATTCCTGATGCGGAAATCATCGGGATGGGCATAGGTACGAACGCGGTTGGACGATCAGGATCCCGACTCGATACTGATCGAGCGCGTCGGTCGGGGCGAGACTGCAGCCACAAGGATGCTGGTGACAGCGAAGCTTCCCCGCATCCTGGGGCTGGCGACACGAATGCTGCGGGATACCGCCGAAGCCGAGGATGTCGCGCAGGAAACGTTTGTCCGGGTCTGGCGACATGCGGCAGCATGGCAGCCGGGTCGGGCACGCTTCGATACCTGGCTGCATACTGTCGTCCTCAACCTGTGTCGCGATCGTCTGAGGCGGCGGCGCGAAGTCACCGGAGATGCCATGCCGGACCTTCCAGACCCGACACCCGACGCGGAGGCCGGCCTGCTCGAGCAGGAGCGTGGACGAGCCGTATCCAAGGCAGTTGCGGCCCTTCCAGAACGTCAGCGCGAGGCTATCTTGCTTGTGCACTATCAGGAACTTTCAGGTGGCGAGGCGGCGAAAGCACTGGAAATCAGCGTGGATGCTCTGGAATCGCTGTTGGCCCGCGGCCGACGTACGTTGCGCGCGCAACTTGCAACGCGAGAGGATGAAATATGAGTGACCGACTGTCCATCGAGCGCTTCCAGGAGCTTGCCAACGCCTATGGAGGCGTAGTGGCACGTTGGCCCGGCCCGCATCGCGAAGCCGGCACAACGATGGCGTCGGATCCGCCTGCAAAAGAAATTCTTGCGCAGGCACTATCACTCGACGACGTGCTCGACACCTGGCACGCGCCGGTGGTCACCGATTCCATGCGTAAGCGTGTGATGGCGGATACCCCGGTGCCCCGCTCAGGCTTTGCCCGGCGCGCGCGCTTGTGGTGGTCGGGCATCGGTATCGCCGCTGCGTTGACCGGCGCGGTTGCCGGTGCGGCGACGGTCGCGATCGTCGCGCCAATCGACGCGTCATCCGATGGCGGAACGTCGTTCGGGGACGTGGGGCCGCAAGGGACTTAATTTATGAGAAAGCTGCACATTGCCCTGGTGGTTTCGATCGTCCTGAACCTGTTTCTCGCTGGCGCGCTCGTGGCCGGCATTGTCTCATTGAAGACGGGGAGCCGGATGATCAACGCAGGGTCGCTGCGGATCGCAGGCTCCGAATTGCCGAAGTCCGTCCGAAGGCCATTTCGTGCTGCCCTCCGCGAAGCCCGCCGCTCGATGCGTCCAACCGTGGTGCAGGCACGGACAGCAAAGTCTGAGGCTGCCGCGTTGTTGCGTCAGCCACGCGTTGACCAGCCTGCGGTCATGGCGGCGCTGGATCGTGCGCGTGTCGCTGACATGGCAGTGCGAGCGGCAGTAGAGGCGCGTGCAGTAGCTTATGCAGCGACGCTCGCGCCTGAGGACAGGGCGACGGTCGCAGATGCAATGCAGCGGCGTGCAGTCAGGATTCCGCAAGCGGTTGAATAAAGCTGCGACGGAAAGCGCGGGAACGTACGTTGAAGAGATAATGGGCCACCGCGGAGGTACGATCATTGTCCGTCCAGACATCGTTTCAATCACCTGCCGCAATTGCCCTTAATCGTTTCGGTTTGGGTGGCCGACCTACCGACGCGGTCACTGGCGATCCAAAACGATGGATCATCGAGCAGTTTTCGAAGTTCGATGAGCGGCCTGCTCTCTTTGCCTCGCTCGACGACGCCGGAGAAGCGGTGAAAAACTACCGCGAGGAGCAAAAGGCCAACCGTCGGATGGCCGTGGGCGGCGCCACGGATACCAAAGCCGACTTAAAAGCTAATCGTCAGGATTTCCGGCAGAACATTCAGGTGCTTTATCGCGCGGGCGTTCAGGCCCGAGCAGATAGCGCCCTCGCCACCGATGCCCCTTTCGTCGAACGCATGGTGCACTTCTGGTCGAATCATTTCTGTGTCTCGGCAGATAATGCCATGGTCAGTGCGTTCGCCGGGGCCTTCGAACGGGACGCGATTCGGCCTCATGTGCTTGGCACATTCTTCGACATGGCACTGGCCGCCGAACAGCACCCAGCAATGCTGATCTATCTCAACCAGTACCAGTCAATTGGCCCAGACAGCATCGCTGCCGCGCGCAATCCCGATCGCAAACGCGGCCTAAACGAGAATCTGGGGCGCGAGATCATGGAATTGCACACTTTGGGCGTGCGGTCGGGCTACGCGCAGGCCGACGTGACCGAATTTGCGCGCGCGTTGACAGGGTGGACGGTCGACGGTCTTGGCGGCGACAGGGGGGGAACGGGAAATCCAGATCGTTTTGTATTTCGTCCTGCCCAGCACGAGCCGGGAACCCGCATCATTCTCGGCAAGCGCTACGACCAGAATGGCGAGGCGCAGGCTCGCGCTGCATTGGTCGACTTTGCACATTCACCGGCAACGGCTACGCACATTGCCACCAAGCTTGCGCGCCACTTCGCGGGCGACGCGCCACCGCCTGCCATGATCGCGCGGCTCGCCGCAAGCTTCACGAGCAGCAGTGGCGACCTGCCCACCCTCTATCACACATTGATCAATTCGCCCGAGGCATGGATTTCGACGCCGACCAAGTTCAAGTCGCCATGGGAATGGACGATCTCGGCGCTGCGCGGGATCGGTCATACCCGAGTGGCTGAAATGCAGATCGCGACATTGCAAACACAGCTTGGCCAAAAGGTCTGGAAGCCCGGGTCTCCGGCAGGCTGGGACGACATTGCTGCGAGCTGGGCCGGGTCCGACGCCCTGCTGCGCCGGGTAGAGATCGCCCAGCGATTGGCTGCCCCGCTCGGCGATCGTGTCGATGCGCGCACGCTCGCGCCGAAAATCCTGCCCGCTTCGTTGAGTGCCGTCACCGCCGACCAGATTGCGCGATCCGAGAGCCCGGCGGGGGCAATCGCGCTGATGCTCGTATCGCCTGATTTCCTGAGGAGATGAATCGATGAACGCCCTCCCCATATTCTCGAGACGCCAACTACTTGCAGCCGCCGCGTTCGGGGCCGGTGCGCTATTTGTCGCCCCCAACCTTGCGCTGGCCACCGTGGCAACCGAGCGGCGCTTCGTTTTCATTATCCAAAGGGGCGCTGCCGATGGCCTCGACATCCTGCGCCCGACAGGTGATCCTGCTTTTGCTGGACTTCGTAGCGGGCTGATTGGCGACGCTCCGGCAGGCACGAAACTCGATGCCATGTTCACACTGCACCCCTCTTTGGTCGAGGTTGGCAAGATGTACGGTCAGGGACAGGCACTGTTCGTACACGCCGTCGCCTCCCCGTACCGCGACCGGTCGCATTTCGACGGGCAGAACGTGCTCGAGACCGGCGGCGTACAACCTTATGCAGTGCGCGATGGCTGGCTCAATCGTCTGGTGGCAATGCTGCCCAGGTTGAGCGATGAGGCAATAGCGATCGCCACAACCGTGCCCGCCGCCTTGCGCGGATCGGTGCAGGTCGCTTCCTTCGCGCCGTCGGCTCTGCCTCATGCAGCCGACGATCTGATGACGCGCGTCACGGCATTGTATGACGCCGATCCACAGCTCCACCCGGTCTGGGCAGCCGCGCTGGAAACCAAGGGTCTCGCAGAAGGCTCTGGTGCGGCGCAGGACCCGGCGAGTCTCGGTCGTCTAACCGCCAGCTTCCTCACCAAGCCCAACGGCCCTCGTATCGCGATGCTCGAGACATTGGGATGGGACACTCATAACGCGCAAAAGGGCCGACTTGCCAACCAGCTGAAGAACCTCGACGCGATGCTCGCTGCGATGCGAGACGGTCTTGGATCAGCGTGGCAAAACACGACGGTGCTGGTTGCAACAGAGTTTGGACGCACTGTCGCGATTAACGGCACGGGGGGCACCGACCACGGCACTGCATCGGTGGCAATGCTTGTCGGTGGTGCTGTCAAAGGCGGTCGAGTGATAGCGGAATGGCCGGGTCTGGCACCATCAAATCTCTACCAGACGCGTGACCTTCGCCCGACCAGCGCGCTCGACACGCTGATCGCAGGCGCCGCCGCAGAAACCCTGGCGCTAGATCCCGAGCGTGTCGGGCGAAGCCTGTTCGCGCGGGCAACCAAGGATCGGCCAATGTCAGGCCTGATCAGAACTTGATTGAGAAAACGGCGCTCGGCGTGCTGACCCTTTACGAAACGCGCAGGGTCGAGAGGAGCTGGTATCGATAGATTGACAGGTATCTCGCATGCTGGCTCGTTACGACGACATTTTACCGCCGCTGATGAGGCACCCTTGAGCATAGCGAGAACAGCGCCAAGCAAAATCGACGAAGTTACTGAAACCGAGAAGCCCGCTGAACAAGGCGAGTTTCCAACTCACTATGACATAACAAGGCTACTTCAGGGGCAGGTAGTCACCACTCACTAACCCGGCAGCGCCACTCACATCATTGTTCGGGACGAAATCCAAAGACTCATAACGACTGCTCTGGCTTTCACTGCAAATACCGGGGCAGCATAGCGGCCCGGTATATTGAGTCAGTAATGGCGTCCGTTGTAAGCGCTAAATCCTTCCCACGGTGACGCTCGACGAGGCGCTCGGTCATGAGGCGGAGGAGCTTGGCGAACGCATACTTGCGTGCAGCTCAACGGATGCTCGGCTCGATAGGCTCGACGCCTTTCTCACACAGCGACTGAGCGCTGCACCCGAACCCGATGCCACGATGGCGCACGTTATGCACCGACTGCGCAGCAAAAGCGTGTCCGCCACTGCGGAAGGGCTTGGCTGGAGCCGCAAACGTCTGGCCTCTTGGTTCGCGGACCGTGCGGGCATTCTCCCGAGGCAATTCGGCCGCATTGCTCGCTTCGAACGCTTTTCCAGCGCGATACAGCGCGATCCTGATGTGTCGCTCGCCGCACTTGCCTGCGACGCCGGATATTCGGACCAAGCGCATCTCAGCCATGATGTGTGTCGCCTGACTGGGATGACGCCCGGTGCATTGCGAGCACTACTGCTTCCCGCCCAAGGCGGCGTGCGGGACTGAGCGCCCAAATTTACAAGCCCCGGGCTGGCTGCCTCGGCTATAGACGGGGCCGATCAAGAGGAGATCCGCAATGCCCGTCCGTCCCGCCATCATCCCTTGCCTTCGCTACGCGGACGCTCCCGCAGCGATCGACTTTCTTTGCGAAGCCTTCGGTTTCGTTCGCCACGCCGTTTACGCCGAGCCAAACGATCCCAAGCTTATCCATCATGCCCAGCTGATTCGCGATGATCAGATGATCATGCTGAGCACAGCTGTGTCATCGGAGTTCAGCACAGCAGCGCCGATGGTGTCCGTTGCCGAGGCGGGCGGCAACACGCAGTCTGCCTACATTGTTATCGACGACGTCGACGCACACGCCGCCACTGCTCGCGCGGCCGGTGCGCAAATCTATATGGAACCGAAGGATCAGGAGTACGGCGGCCGCGGGTACGGTGCTCGCGATCCAGAAGGTAACGCATGGAGTTTTGGCAGCTACGACCCGTTTGCGCCGACCCGTTAGCTCGCCATGTGCGGGCTCACGTTTACGTCTGGCTGATGGAGAGGAGCAATGGGGCACTCGCCGCTCGATCCTGCATTTGCAGAACGGCGTCCTTGGAATGAGGGACATCTTCTGGGTGCGAAGCGCGCGCTTAAACAGCAACAGGTATGGGCGATACGGTTCTGGTTGGATCAGCACCGCCGCCTACGCGATCGATCGAATATCGGAATATACGACCGGCAAATTCCCGGAGGCGTTGCGCGGTTTCATGGTGTCCTCGGCGTTCGGCACGTTTCAGCACGCCGAGCAACTCTTGCGGCGTGATTTCTGCGACGGGTCGATGCCCGATGTCCTCATTAAAGAGATCGCGCAGCCCGCGCGCTTTCTTGAGCGTCGCATCTGCTTTACGCTCACGTTCCATTTCTCAATATATTCGTCAGCAACCAGGCAAAAGGTCGTTGCAGCCGTGAGCGCAGCCGCCAGTTTCACCCGGCGTTTTTCGATCACGGGGTCAAGACCTTCAGCAAGCTGGCCTAGCGCTTCGTCACGCTACGCTCGTGCTTTCTGAAGCGACATCTCTGGAAAGCAGCCCAGAGAAAGCTTCGCTCTATGCCCCGGTGCCTAAAGCTGAAACGCCAGAGTTTTGCGCCCGACGGCTGGACCAACAGAAATAGGCCTTTGCTGTCCGAGACCTTATAGGGCTTCGTCTGCGGTTTGAGCGCCCGAATCGACAAAGTTGTCAGCATGGGACCACGCACCTCAAAAATCGGCTGGTGGTCCGTTTCGTAGTCCCAAATGAATGGGATTTTATGAACTAAAAAGAAACAAAACAGGACGACCAATGCGCAATTTTACCGGCTTTTCTTCGGGCTTACGAGGTTTTTTGGCATCGTTTGAAGTGTGTTACTGGTGCCGCCTATAGGATTCGAACCTACGACCCCCGCATTACGAATGCGATGCTCTACCAACTGAGCTAAGGCGGCACAGGGTGCGGGTGGCGCATATCAGTGCGGCCGAGGCGGGGCAAGTCTTTGGCGCGCGCCAGGTCTTAACGGCTTCGTAACCATCCTCGGGGCATTGAGGGTTCGATTGACCGACCTTGGGACCACCGAATGGACAGGATGCGCGACTTTTCCGATGACAGAGACACTGCGACCGATGTTTCGGAAGCATATG
>NZ_JANXNX010000060.1 GCF_025353885.1 Sphingomonas sp.
TCGCCCAGGGCGTCGGTTCGAAAGTATGGGCACGGGCCGGGGCGCGTATGAAGGCCCCGACTACCATCAACAGGAGGAGGATCGCTTCTCGCGCGATGCCGCAGCGCATCTTAATCGGCTTGCAGCGGATGGTGATCACAAGCTCATTCTAGTCGCGGCTCCCAGGGTGTTGGGGGCCATGCGCCCGCATATCGAGGCGGCGACACAGCATCTGCTGATCGGCGAGATCGCCAAGGACTATGCCGGACGACCGGCCCGCGATGTCGCTGAAATGTTGGTCCGGCACGAGGACTGAGGCGGCAGGCGCGCGCGCAACCTTTCCCTCGTCGACCGCCCTATGAGTACATTCCGACGCTGTGGCGATCTTCGTCATTGGATACTTTGCTGGCACCGCGAACAGACGTCAGGCGGTGCAGCAAGGAGCATCGCCACATGGACCATAGCCCAACCGCGCACACCGAATCATTCGATACGGATTCCCTCAACGCCAAGCCGCATACAAAGGCCTATCTGGTCGGCGGCGGCATTGCATCGATGGCGGCTGCCGCCTTTCTGATCCGAGACGGCGATGTCCGCGGATGCGACATCACCATCCTTGAGGAAACAGACCGCCTCGGTGGCAGTCTCGACGGTGCGGGTTCGGCGGAAGAGGGATTCGTGCTGCGCGGTGGCCGCATGCTTGAAAGCAAATATCTCTGCACCTTCGAGCTGTTCACCTCGATCCCGACACTCGACGGCAAGACGACGGTGACGCAGGAAATCCTCAACTGGAACAAGACGATGCAGACCTCGTCGAAATCGCGCCTTTTTCGCGACGGCGAACGACAGGTCGATCCAAAGTTCGGGCTTACCGAACGCCATATCATCACGATCGAGCGCCTCGCGCTCGAGCCGGAAGCGATGCTCGGCAAAGCGACCATTGCCGAGCAGTTCGATCCAAGCTTCTTCCAGACGAGCTTTTGGGAGATGTGGTGTACAACCTTCGCATTTCAGCCTTGGCACAGCGCGGTCGAGTTCAAACGCTATCTGGTTCGTTTCGTCCACCTGATCTCGGGCTTTGGCAGACCGGAGGGCATCATGCGCACGGTTTACAACCAATATGATTCCATGGTGCGCCCGTTGCAGAAATGGCTCGAAGAGCGGGGCGTTATCTTTGGCTTTGATACAAGAGTTACCGACCTCGGGATGACACAACGTGTCGGCAAAGATGTCGTCGAACGCATCTTCTACGAGCGTGCCGGAGAGTCCTCGGGGATTGCCAT
This sequence comes from Sphingomonas sp., assembly GCF_025353885.1. Lineage (GTDB taxonomy): Bacteria > Pseudomonadota > Alphaproteobacteria > Sphingomonadales > Sphingomonadaceae > Sphingomonas_O. The sequence continues at coordinate 1,263 of NZ_JANXNX010000060.1, forward strand.
CAACCCCGATGACCTTGTCCTCGTGACGCTTGGCTCGATGACCGAAGGTTCACGCCTGGGGACCATGGATGCAGCGCCCGAACTGGCATCGAAAGCCGATGGCGGGGCCTGGACCTTGTGGGAGACGATCGCCGAAGGGCGGCCAGCGTTCGGGCGGCCGCAAACCTTCGATGGTCATATCGACCAGTCCAAATGGACGTCCTTCACGATTACCATGAGAGATCCGACCTTTCTGCGACTGGTGCGCGACTTTACCGGCAACGTCCCCGGCGAAGGGGGGCTGATTACCTTTCCGCATTCCAACTGGCTGGCCTCGATCGTCATCCCCGCACCAGCCCCATTTCATTGATCAGCCCGAAGGCGTCGATGTGTGCTGGGGCTATGGACTCTCAGTCGATGCCCCGGGCAATTTCGTGAAGAAACCCATGGCGGGCTGCTCAGGTCGCGAGATCATGACCGAGATCATGGGGCATCTCGACATTGGTGCCGAAGCGCTCGGCATAATCGAAAGCTCGACCTGCATCCCGTGCATGATGCCCTTCATCACCAGCCAGTTCATGCCGCGCGCGAGCGGCGATCGGCCTGCCGTCATCCCCGCAGGCTCGCATAATCTGGCGATGCTCGGGCAATATTGCGAACTGCCGGACGACGTGGTTTTCACGGTCGAATATTCGATCCGGTCGGCGCAGACGGCGGTCTATGCCCTGCTCGGTATCGAGCGAAAGCCGCCGGCCGTTTACAAGGGCAAGTTCGACGCCCGCGTGCTCGCCAAGGCGTTCATGGCACTGCACGGGATTGGCCACCCCCAGCGAGACCACGCCCTGACCGACTGAAGGCCAACCGGACCGGGATGAAGGTGCACGAGCGTGCGCCTACCAGGTTATCAGCGGCGTCTTGTGCAGCCACGTGTCGGTGGTGAGCTGTTGCACCACGAAATCCGCGACGTCGGCTCGCGCAATTGTCCCGCCATGCACGCCGGCCAGATCCGTCAACGCCCGGATATTACCGGTTGCGGGTTTGTCGTTGAGGATTGTTGGCCAGACAATGATCCAGTCGAGTGCGCTGGCCCGGATCGCATCCTCCTGCCGGTCCTTGTCTTCATAGACCTTGCGCAGCATCATGGGCTGAAACAGCCAGTCGTAAAAGAAGCCGCCATGGCCCTCGCTATCGCCCGCGCCCACGCCGGTTATGCAGATGAACCGGCGGATACTGTGCGTCTCCATCACGCCGATAAGTGCGCGCGTCGCCCTCGACGAGTTCGGCGCTGGCAAGCGTCACGGCCTTGTTCTTTGATCGGACCAGCGCCACGACGCTATGACCCTTTGCCATGGCTCGGCCGACGATAAGCCGGCCGGTTGCACCCGTGGCGCCCAATACCAGAATTCTCATTTCAACCTTCCAAAGCCTGCCGGGTCAGCCAGGAACGCGGAGGGCCAGGCCGTTGCTCGATGAAGCAGCAGCGATGCGGCCCGTGTGATGGCGGCTCCGCTTCGATCAAAAAATGCGCGGTGTTCAATCGACGGAAAAAAGGCCGGATGCTCTCCGGTTCGCCGAATAGGGCAAAAGCGCTCGGCGCTCGGCCTCCTGGCTAATGCAAGTCGGATTCATCTCGCAGCCGACGCATTCCTCCGTGTCGGCCACGGTCTCGATGCACCTTTCAAGGTAAAGCCGGGCGAGGTGGGCATGAGACCAGGCAGCAGGACCGCAGTCGGTTTGTGCAGCTAGCGTGGTTTCGGTGCTGGCCCGGTCACGAAGGAATGATCTGGATTCGGTCAGCATGGCGAGGCTCCTCATTGGGCTTGATGGCGGCACGCGCGCCGCCATCAGATTGTTCCCAACTTTATCGGCTCATGTCGGTCGACCGTAGGATCGGAAAATACTCATTCTCCCTGCGGGTTCCGGTGATGGTCGCAATGGCTCGTCACAATCTGATACGGCGGCCAGCCGCCGTGCATATCAGCATGACGGTCCAATAATTTTCACGATCTGGGCAGCGATTTGCTCGGGGGCCAAAATGAAATCGACGCAGCCGCTCTCGATCGCGCTGTCGGGCATTTCAGGCTCCGCTGCCGAAGCGGGCAATTGCGCGATCGTAATCCCCCCGACTTCCCGAATGCCGCATAAGGCCTCGGCGCCGTCGCCATCATAGCCCGACACGATCACGGCGACGAGCTTGCCGTGCCAGTTCTGGGTCAATGATTTCAGAAATACAGTTATGACGTCGGGCCATCCACGGGGCTTGGAGATGGGTGCCAGTCGAAACTCTCCGTTGAGGACATGGAGGTCACGCTGGGCAGGAATGATGAACACATGGTTCGGCTGAATGTCGAGCCCTTCGGTGATGAGCTCAACAGGCATCTGCGTGTGACGCGGCAGAATCTCGTGGAGGAGCGTCGATACCGTCCGTAGATGGTTCACGATCACGATCGCCGCACCAAGATCTGCCGGTAAATTTTCCAACAGGCGTTTATAGGCGTCTAGTCCGCCCGCCGATCCTCCTACGCACACGATTGGCACATTTTGCGCTATCATCGACGAAATGCTCCTCTCGTTGCGGCCGCCCCTGAACCCGCTTGCGAGGTCTAGCGGTATCTACCCCGCATCCGCAGCGTCGGATAATACTCACGCTGGCACTCGGTTCGTTTTGAGTAGTTTCCGATGGATCTTGGTCCGGGCCGTTTCGGGCATTCCTGCCTCTCACGCGTGAAACAGGGTTGCGCCGATCTGCGCTAGCAGGCCGCCATCTCCTATCAACACAATACCATCGGCCATCGGGAGCCCTCACATCATGTCTAATCCGACGATCCGTTCACCAAAGGCTCTCTTCGAACCCGCTACCGCCGGTGCTCTTCAGCTTGCCAATCGTATCGCCATGGCGCCACTGACCCGGAACAGGGCTGGTCCGGGTCTGGCCCCTGGGCCATTCGCTGTTGAATATTACGCACAGCGGGCTTCCGCTGGCCTGATCATCGCCGAGGCGACGCAAATCTCCGCGCAGGCACAAGGCTATGCTGGGACGCCCGGCTGCTACACCGACAAGCAGGTCGAGGGATGGAAAAAAGTCACTGCGGCCGTTCACGCCAAGGGCGGAACGATCGTCGTTCAGCTCTGGCATACGGGCCGGGTATCGCACACCAGCTTTCAGAAAGACGGCCAGGCCCCCATCGGACCCTCGGCGATCCGGGCAAACACCAAGACTTTCCTCGCCGCCCAGGGCTTCGTCGATGTGTCGATGCCTCGCGCGCTCCATCTCGACGAAATCCCGGGCATCATCGACGATTTCCGCAATGCGAGCACGCGCGCGATCGAGGGCGGCTTCGACGGAGTCGAATTGCACGGCGCGCACGGCTATCTGCTCGACGCTTTCTTGCGTGACGGCACCAACCATCGGACCGACAACTATGGCGGTTCGATCGAGAACCGGGCGCGGCTGTTGCTGGAGGTCGCCGACGCCTGCGCTTTGGCGATCGGACCGGGACGCCTGGGCGTGCGGATTTCTCCGGTTTCCACTGCGGGCGATTCCCACGACAGCCATCCCCAGGCCCTGTTCGATCATGTCGTGGAGAAACTCAGCCCGCTGGGCCTGGCCTATCTGCATGTCGTCGAGGGCGAGACCGGCGGCGCCAGGGATAGTATCGCCTTCGACTACGCAGCGCTGCGCGCACGCTTCGATGGCGTCTGGATGGCCAATAACGGCTATGATCGGCAGATGGCGATCGATGCCGTCACAAGCGGTCGCGCCGATCTTGTCTCGTTTGGGCGCCTCTTCATCGCTAATCCCGATCTGGTGGAGCGGCTAAAGGAAGATGCCCCGCTAAATGCGCTGATGGCCCCAGAGATGCTCTATGGTGGCGGCGCGCATGGCTATACCGACTATCCAAGTCTCGTCCGGCCAGAGGCTGTCGCCGCTAGAGCGTGATGAGATTAGGTTTGTGCATATCCTGAGTTAGCCAGGTATGCGGCGCATTCCTTTGGTGGGAAGTCGTCGAGCAGCGATCCGATACGCTTCCATGTGGCCTCGGCGGTTCGCTCTGCGGCTTTGCGCATGAGGTGCTTAAGCTTTGCAAAGACCTGCTCAATGGGGTTCAGGTCTGGCGAGTAGGGTGGCAGGAACAAGAGGCGCGCGCCGACGCTGCGGATTGCGGTGCGGATGGCAGGCCGTTTGTGGCTGGAGAGATTGTCCATGATCACGACGTCGCCGGGTGAGAGCGTTGGCACGAGGAACTGCTCGACATATTCGAGGAAGCTGGCCCCGTTGATCGGCTGATCGAGGACACAGGGGGCATCGATCCGGTCGCAGCGCAAGGCCGCGAGGAACGTCATCGTTTTCCAGTGTCCGTAGGGCACTTTGGCATGAAGCCGCTGGCCCTTGGGTGCCCAGCCACGCAGCGGGGCCATGTTGGTTTTCGCCCAGGTCTCGTCAATGAACACGAGGCGGCGGGGATCAAGTCGCCTCTGATACTTCTTCCATTGCCTGCGCCGCCTTGCCACCTTGGGCCGGAGCTGTTCGGCGGGAAGCACGCTTTTTTTTGAAGCTCAGATCCTCGTCATGGGCAAAGGTCCAGACCGGGCGATAGTCGACTTTCACACCGCGCTCGGCCAGTTCCGCCTGAAGACCGCGTAGGGTGAAATCCGCCTTGGCGCGCTCCAGCAACCAGTCCCGGTGTGCGCCGACGAGTTTGCGTGGGCGGTGACCGCCCATCTGCCCCGGTGCCGCGCTTCCCGTCATGATGCCGTCGCAGCCAGTTGACCGCCGTGCTGATCGCAACACCAAAACGGCGGGCCGCCTTGTTACGAGAAAGCCCGTCGCACTCAACCGCCAAAATTACGCGTTCCCGAAGATCAAGCGAATAGGGTCGTGCCATGTCATGCTGGCCTCCAATCCAGCACACAGCTTGAATCAGAAAAATGCCCCCAAGGGAATCCCCTGCCGATTCAATCAAACCTCTTCCCGCTCTAGAGTTCAGGCTCCGGGCCCGGATAAATTCTGGTTCATATGCAAGCCCTTGACGCAGGCGATTTGGGGCCGGTATCGATAATCTTTAGCCTTGAAACGCAGAGAGCGATACTGGAATGGTAACGCCATGAAGATGACTCACCTCCGTGACCTAGTTGCTATCGCAGAGAAGGGCGGTCTGCGGCGAGCGGCCCGGCATCTGGGACTGGCCCAGCCCGCCATTACGCGAAGTATACGCGAGCTCGAGCACGAGCTTGGAGCGACCTTCTTCGAACGAACTACCACTGGCATGAACCTGACGCCAGTAGGTGCGGCGTTTTGCCGTCG
>NZ_JANXNX010000066.1 GCF_025353885.1 Sphingomonas sp.
AACAAAGTGGGCACCAGCTGACGAGGGTAAATTTTACCCGAGAAAAGTTTGTCCCAAATTTATTTTCGATGTTTTGGCTGCGCCGTCGCTGTTGGCAACCCTCGGGAATTCGCCTACGCCCACCAGGAAGATCAGCAGGTCGCCGAAGCGTGCAACCGGCTCGTCAAAAACGTCATCATCTGCTGGAACTATCTTTATCTCGAGATGCGCCTGCGATCATCGGACGCCGCACAGCGGAAGGTTTTGCTCCTCGCCGTCAAAACTCACTCCCCTATGTCATGGGCCCACATCAACCTGCTCGGCGAATACGATTTCTCCGACGCGAGGTTGACCGACAGCCACGGAATCCTCCCCCTAAATTGAGGCTCCAAAATCAGCCCAATTTTGGGACGAAGAAAAGTCCGTATTTTCTATATTTTGCAATGTGTTATCGAAACTACTATGTCGCGGTATGTACCTTTGCCGGGACGAACCTTTCAATGGCGGGGAAGTCTCGACGCGCGTCCACAACAGGCGCAGGCGTTCTACGGCACGATCGCTGCGGCCACGCTAGGCGGCGCCGGGCTCAATTTCACGGCGCTTGATCCGATCAAGGCATTGTTCTGGGCCGCCGTCGTGAACGGCATCCTCGCCGCGCCGCTGATGGCAGGCATCATGCTGATTGCAACCAATCCGAGGGCGATGGGTCGGCTGACGCTGCCGACATGGATGCGCGTTGTCGGCTGGCTCGCGACCGCAGTGATGGCGGCCGCGACAATCGGGTTTTTCCTGATCTAGCCCTGCCCCCTTGCAGCAAAAAGCAGCCGCCCCGGTCCGAGTCGATCGAGCACATGATCAAGGCTGGCGGACGAGACGGCAAAGCACCCTTCGCTCCGGCCGAGCATGCCGGTCAGGGTCGCGATTTCGGGCGACACATACCATGCGGCATGCACGACAATCGCGCGGCTTTCGGCGTTGCAGTTTTCGGCGTCGAGGCCGACTAGTCGCATCGACCGCCCTTGATGGCCGCGATACTCCGCACCGGTCACAAAAGACCCAGCAGATGAGGCGAACGATCCGGACTCGTTGGAAAACCGACGTGTCCAGCCCGTATGCGCCGGGTCGGATCCGCGTCCGTGCGCGACCAGATGCGCCTGTGCGGTTCCGCTCGCCAGATCGACGACAAATAGTCGCGGGGCCGAAGATGGGCGCGAGAAATCGACGACGCCGATCCGGTCGGTGTGCACCAAGTTCGTCCGATGGCGAGCAAAGGCATCCATCGCCTGCGATAAAATGTGCGGCGGAAGTTCGGCGACCGGAGCGTGCAAAAGCGGCTGTCCAAGGCTTGGTCCGCTGATCGCCAGTGCCCCCGTTACAACGCCTAACCTGATGAAATCTCGCCGGGAAAGGGTCATGATCTTCAATTAGGGGTGAGGTATGAGCAAACCTAACGCGGTGTGTTCCGACTGTCCCGTTTCGTGTTCGCACTGGCGCAGGCAAGGGAATCTTCCTCGTTATTGGAGACGTGAGTAGTTTCCGACCCCTGTCACGCCATCGATATTCTGCGACCCATCCTAGAATTTGTCGATAATTTGAGGATGGCGCATGCAGGACAAGTGGAGCCGAGAGCTCACAACCAATACCGGCTTCCGGTTCAGCGTGCGCCCCGCCAAGGCTTCGGATGAAGCCGCTCTCGGCGCATTCTTCTCGCATGTCTCCGCCGAGGATCTGCGGTTCCGTTTCCTGACTGGACTGAAGACGGTCGGGCATGACCGGCTGGCCGCCATGACCGACATCGACCACCAAAAAACAGAAAACTTTCTCGCTTTCGTGGATGGCGAGGCGGAAATCATCGCTACCGCCATGCTCGCGTGCGACGACGCCATGAAGATTGGCGAAGTCGCGATCGTGATTCGCTCGGACTACAAGGCCAAGGGCATCAGCTGGGACTTATTGGCTCATGTTTCCGCTTACGCCAAGGCGAAAGGGCTGACGACGATCCAGTCGATCGAATCGCGCGACAGCCACGCCGCGATCGACATGGAACGGCAGATGGGGTTCGTTGCGGGACCCTATCCCGACGATCCAGCGCTCATGCTCGTTCAGCGGCACCTGAATTAATCTGATGGTCCGCTCGCACGCGCTCGCCGCAACAGCTCTTATATTAGCGGCTGTTGCGAGTCCGGTCTGGTCCCAGTCGCCGCCGCCGCCGCAGACCGACGGCGCAATCGAGGAGCTTAAGGCGGGCTCGTATCTATGGGCTCCCGACATTGCGCCGAAAGGTCCGGTAACGGTCATCGTCAGCCTCGCCACGCAAAAAGCCTATGCCTACCGCAACGGCGTGCCGATCGGCGTCTCCACGGTGTCGACCGGCGCACCGGGGCATGAAACGCCGACGGGCATTTTCGTGATCCTTCAAAAGGCAGTCGTCCACAAGTCGAACAAATACAGCGATGCGCCGATGCCGTTCATGCAGCGGCTGACCTGGGACGGCATTGCCATGCACGCCGGGAAATTGCCCGGCTATCCCGCCTCGCACGGCTGTATCCGGCTTCCCGCCGCGTTTGCCAAATTGTTGTTCGGCATCACCAAACTCGGGCTGACCGTGGTCATTACAGACGATCCGCTTGCTCCCGAAATCGTGCGCTCGCCTGGGCTTCTCGACCCGGCCGCCGTCGATGGTCATGTCGCCGACCAGTCCTATCGCTGGCAGCCCGCCAAAGCCCCGAAGGGTCCGGTGACGATCGTTGTGAGCGGTCGCGACCGCCGCATCGTCGTTCTGCGCAACGGCGTCGAAATCGGCTCGGGCGACATCGCCATCGATGGTCCGGTTACCCGGACCGAGGCATTCACAATGAGCAGTATGGACGCTGAAGGCGCGCACTGGTTGCGCTTGCCTTTGCCGGGCCAGACGTTGGGGACAGCCGCCCAGATGACGCTCGCCGAACGCGCAAGAGGTCATTTTCCCGACGGACTGCGTGCCGCCATATTGAGCGTGCTGCAACCGGGAACGACGCTGCTCGTAACGCGCGATTCGATCAGGAGCGCGGGCACCGGCACCCGGCTGACCGTGATCACGGCTGACGCGAAATGAGAAGATGCGTGTCGCGGCGCTCGCAGTTGCGGCGGCTGGCGCCTGCGCACTTTTTGCGCGGACGACATTCTTCGATCAGCTTGATGCGCTCGACTAGGATCTTGCTGCGCTGAAGCCTGGCAGCGATTGAGCGAGCAAGACATCGTCGCTGCCGTCCGTGACGTTTTCACGTAGATGGAGTCGTTCAATAGCCCTCTCCGTAAAGGGCAGCCCGAACGTGCAAGCCCGTGATCGCCAGCAATACGCCGTGACGACACCACCGACACCGTCGGGAACTACGCGGGCGATTCGACGATGTCGGTTGGACGAACGACGATCGGTTCAGGATGTAGATGGCGAACTGGCGGCGCCTCAGGTGCCGATCATTCCCGGACATAAGATGATCGAACAGATCGACGCTGTCGGGGCCGGTGGCGAAGGTCTTAGCCTCGGCGAACGCGTGGGCGTGCCTTGGCTAGGGTGGATATAATCGCAGCTTCGCTGCCGATCAGGGTGCCGTGGGGGCGGCTAATGGCAAACCGAATTAGCCCGTCCCGCACTTTGCTGCCGCCGATATGGTCCCACGCTGCCCTCCATACCGCGGCTACGCGCCAGCTAATGCGCAACATGAAAAGGCTTCCCGGACCTACCGCGATAGCGGCGGGTTGCCTGAGTATTTGCCGGTGGGTGACGACGCATCGGTCTAGCCCCTAACCTGAAAGTTGCCGAGCATCGGCTTAGCGCGAAAACAAAGCGGGAGATGATGTAGTGGCAATCGAAGTCGCGCCGACTGCCTCTAAAGCCAGTGGACATCCCTCCTGTACCGGCCGGCCGCGGCCCGATCAATCGTCACGTCGATATAGCGTCCGCCGCTCAATCGCTCGGCAAAGACCGAGCTAACCCCCGGCACGGTGCTCGCCACCCGCTCGATATCACGCGCGACGCAGTCGAGTTCCGCCAGGTCCGACCCCGACACCTTGACCCCGATCGGGCTCTTGATCCCGGTCGCAAGCATGTCGATGCGGTTGCGGATTGGCGGCACCCAGACATTGGCGAGGCCGGGCAGCTTCACGGTCCGGTCAAGCTCTTCCACCAGCTTCGCGGGCGTCATGCCGGGGCGCCACTGGTCGCGCGGCTTGAGCCTGATGGTCGTCTCGAACATTTCGAGCGGCGCCGGATCGGACGCGCTCTGGGCGCGCCCAGCCTTGCCGAACACGGTGTCGACCTCGGGCACAACTGTGCATCGGATCGCCGACGGTCATTTGCGACCATCTCCGAGTGCCCGCAAAGCCAAACCTGTCGCTGCCTGGTGCGCGCTGCCAAGCGCTCCCCGCGACAGGACAATGACAGCAGAGAGCCAGAGAAGCGTCGGAGCCACCAGAAGCCAACGGAAATCAGAGACCAATGCGAAGTTGACGCCGCTCATCAGCACTACGGACAAGAAGCCGGCCACTACATATGTGCACAACGCCAGTCTTTCTAGACGGCGGCCCTGAGCGAGGCTGAAGGCCTCACCCATCACGAGAACGCCTCCGGCCGCCATTTGCCCACCCATCACGGCAAATACCAGTTGAAGCCATCCTTCGATCCCTGGCGCCGCACCGCGAACAGCCTCCAGCGTGGTGACCGAAGCACGCAGGTCTTCTGGAAGAAAGCTCGGGCGATAGAAAATGAAATAGAGACCTGCGATAAGCTGATAGATGCCCCATGCGCCGACGAGGCCCGCCGCCAACCTGCGATCAAGCCACGGCCTGTACGCCGTCGGATCGCTGCGCCTCTTCATTGCGCTACAGTCAGCCATCGAACGAGCGCGAAGACGATGCCGGCCCCGAGCAGGGGGTCGAAGATCGGCTTCGTTCTGGCGGCCAGCCAAACCGGAAGATAGATGTCGAAATTCGGTCGTGTGTCATCGGTGTAGCGCGCTGCGATACTGCCAAGCGGGCAGCGGCCGTGGTTCAGGCCAAGCACGGCGACCTCGACCAGGACAACGCCAATGGCGCACGCGGCACCCACGAAGTTCGCTGTCGCGGCAGACACCCAGATCGCGCCAATCGCGAGCACGAAAAAAGCCCAGATAATCGTATGGACCGCCTTGATCGCGCGAAGTGATGCGTTTCGCGTACTCAGGTGCCCCTCCATCACGAGGTCATGACTGAAGCGACAGGGCGGCGCGGCGAATAGGGAAGTGGCGCGCCGTGGCCGAAGCGCATGACGATATCGGGCCTCCTGCCAGGCATCCCCATCAGGGCAGCAAGTTCGGGCCTTAGCCGGGCGACTTCAACCGGCTGGTTGATGAAAGCGTGCTTCAGGCCGAGAGCGGTCGCCTGCAGCGCAAAGCGCTGACACGCCTGTCCGACTGCCACCCAATGTGCAGAGTCTGCCTGTTCGGCCAGGAACACGGCAATTCCGGAGGACGACCGTATCTGGCGGGCATAGGCGTCATTCTGCGAGTGCGTCGTCGCCAGCCAGTCGAAGGCAAATGGACCGAGCCAATCGGGCAGCATCGGATTGCCGGTCGTCACGCTGTAGAGCCCGTCTCCATTTCGCAGCGCCTGTCGCGGATTGAAGCGCAGCCATGACTTGAGTTCGCGCACGAACGCGGGGTCAGCCATCTGCGCGCTGTTGCCCGCGACCACGAAGTCCCGCATTCGTTCGATTCTGGGCAGGTCGGTAAGGAGGATCAGGCTGACGCCGGGCATGGTCGCGGCCTCAACCAGTCGATTCAGATCAGCCGGGCTGACAGCGCGGCCGTCATACTCGGCGCGGGTCGACTGGCGCCTCGGTATGGCATCGAACAAGGCAGAGGGCGTCGCCTGTCCTGCTTCCGAAATGAAGACGATTGACCCGCCATTGGCAGGATCAAACCGGGGCGTGCCCGGGCGACCGCGAGCGGCAGAAGCAAGCGAGAGATTCTCGGCGGCGGCACCCAAGCTGACAAAAAGGTGATGATCGTCGGGATCGACGATCGGCGTGCGCCGCGAAAAGTCAGGCAGGATGTCGATGCGCCGATCGCGGACGCGGAACATCCAAGGCTGGGTGTTGTGGCCATTGGGCGCGAGCGTCGCGTATCGAATTAGATCGCGGCTGATCGCCGGGTCCGCGAGCGGAGCGCGTGACGGAGCAATGCCTTTGGCATATTCCGACGAATTGCCCATGTCCGAAGCGGCAAGATACACCGCGCTGCCGGCGACGGCCGCGAGCGCTCCTCCGCCAATCAACATTTCCCTTCTGTTCACAGCTGCGCCTCGCTTCTCGATGATCGGGGTTTCAGCGCGGCGCGAATAGCCTCGAGCAGCGGTCGATCCGCCATCGTCTTCAACAGAAGCGTGTCGCCGTCCCGTTCAGCGTCCCGAGCGACGCTGTCGCTGACGTCGACGCTCCGCAACAGGATAGCCGTACCGCGCCAGCCGCTGACCCGCAGGCTCTGGACAAGTTCCACGCCGCCGAGTCCGGGCATATCGACATCGACGACGAGGCAGGCGGTTGCGCGCGCGAGCGGGTCGGCGATCAGGGCGGCGCCTGTCGCATAGGACCGGACGTCAAAATTCTCGGCGCGCAGCATCAGCTGGCGGTCACGCCGCGCGGTCGCATCTCCATCGACGAGCGAGATACCGATCCGTGCGACCGGTGCCTCCGAAAGCTGAGCGTGCATCTGATGAGTTTCCTTGTTCCCGCGCGCAGGGTGGGAGCAATCGGAAGCTGCGTCTGTAGGTAATAGGCGCAAATGACGGCGGACTAGTCCCGTTCGCTTAGTCCGGCGGCAAAGGCGATGCGGAGCACCTCGGAGAGACTTCGAGCGTTAAGCTTCAGCATGAGAGCAGCTCGGTGCGCCTCGACCGTGCGATTGGAGATGCCGAGATCGAACGCGGTGATCTTGTTCGGCTGTCCCTTCACAATGCCTCGCAAGACGTCGCCTTCACGAGGGGTGAGTGCCGCGAGCCTCACGACAGCTTCGGCGGCATCCAGGTGACTGCGGTCTGCGTCATCGACCCGGCGAAAGGGGTCCTCGAGTGCGGCCAGCAGAGCCGCTTTCCGGAACGGCTTTTCGAAGAATTCCACGGCACCGGCCTTGATGGCGCGTACGGCCAGCGCGATGTCGCCATGGCCGGTCAGCATGATCACAGGTAACTCGATGCCGCGCTCGGACAACCGGCGCTGGACTTCAAGCCCGTCGAGTTCCGGCATACGGATGTCGAGCAGCACGCATCCAGGCGTCGCGCGATCCGCGTCGGCGAGGAACGCGACGCCGGAGACATATGATTTGACCGTATAACCGTTGGTTCGCAGCAGGAAGCCCGCGGACAGGCGGATCGCTTCCTCGTCATCAACGAGGTGGACGAGGCGTTCAGCCGACATCGGCATTCTCCGGGTCGGCGCGTACCAGTGTGAAAAGGAAGGCGGTGCCACAGCCTGTAGCAGGCGTCGCCCAGATCCGGCTACCATGTGCTTCAATGATCGTGCGGCAGATCGACAGGCCCAGGCCCAGACCTTCTTCCTTGGTCGTGGCAAAGGCCTGGAACAGGCGGTCGGACATATACCGACACGATATTGGGGATATTCCATCTGCTTGGGCTCCAGTTCTCGCCGCGCATCGCCGATATAGGCGGCGCGCGGTTCTGGCGCGTCGACGGCAATGCCGATTACGGCGTGCTGGACGATCTTGCGGCGAACAGGATCAACATCAAGCTGATCGTCGAGCACTGGGACGACCTCCTTCGTCTCGCCGGATCATTGAAGCTCGGCGTCGTGAGGGCAGCCGGACTCACCCGTGTTCTTCAAACGAACGATCGTCCGACCAGGCTGGCACGTGCGCTTCAGGAACTCGGCCGTCTCATCAAGTCGCTCTATGTGCTACGGTTCATTGACGACGAAACCCACCGGCGTCGCATCCTCGTCCAGCTCAACCGCGGCGAGAGCCGCCATCAGCTTGCCCGCACGATATTCCACGGCAAGCATGGCGAATTGCGCCAGCGTTATCGCGTTGGCCAGGAGGACCATCTTGGCGCGCTCGGGCTAGTCGTCAATCTAATCGTGCTCTGGAACACGATCTACATCGACGCCGCTCTCAACCAGCTTCGCGCCGAAGGCCATGTGATCCTGGACGTCGACGTAGCGCGCCTTTCGCCGCTCGGCTTCCGGCACATCAACATGCTCAGGCGCTATGCCTTCACCATTCCCGACATGGTGGCGCGCGGTGAACTTCGGCCGCTACGTGATCCCGGTGCTGTGGGTATCGACGACGCCTAAAGATGCGCCTTATGTAGGTTTTCTGTTTCGATGCTACTCAAACCCCAAGATCGGCCCGATTGATCCCGGATGCAGCGCCACAGTCCCGATGTCATACTCGACACGAGCGGGCACGGCTGGCGTGGACAGCGTCTTGCGCGGATACCAGGTTTCGCGGCTCGAGTGCTGTCGATGCGGCGCCCTTTCACGGCCGCACGCGCCTTGTAGCGCCGCACCTGGACCCGTCGGAACAGCGGCCCTGCCGTGATCTCAGCCGCCTCCGTTCAGGCCGCGACCGTTCGCGGGTTGAGATAGGCGATCGCCCCTTCCCCGTCCTGATCACCCTTGCTGCGTAGGATCTGCAGCAGCCGCGCCTCGGGATCGATGGCTTCCTCGATGTGCTCGGTGGCCACCGCCACCAGCTCGGAGGCACGCAAGCCGGTGTCGTAGGCGGTCGACAGCAGCGCGCGATCGCGCAGCCCCGGCAGATCGTCCCCGCAGCTCTCGAGCAAAGCACGGATGTTGAGCCCACGCGCAGCCGAAGCCGCAGGTGAGTTTCTTACACGTTTGGCGTGACATTCAACGCCGATGGCCGGCTCAGCCCGGTCGCAATGGCCTAATCGTCTCGATAATATTCGGCACGGAATGACGCTTCGATCGCGGCGCGATAATACTCCAATAAGCTTTGAGTGCGGCGATGGTCAGCGGAACGGCACCGAAAACGATGAAGATCAAATCTCCGGGTAAACGCATCCATTCGAGTTGCCGTGCGGCTGCGCTGCCGGTGTAGGCGATGCTGCGCGCGTGCCAGTATCCATGCTGCACCACGTCCCAGACCTGCAAAACCCCTGATGGAAACAGGCTCAGAAAGACCATCAACGCCAGACCGGCATTGGTGCCCCAGAAACCGATGCGGATATATTTCTCTATGCCTGGCCAGCGCAGCACGTCGGTCGTCTGGCGTAGGACAAATACCATCAGGGCAAGCGCAAGCATACCGAAGACGCCCATCATCGCGGCATGGCCATGATTGGGCGTCAGGATCGTGCCGACCTCATAATAGCTCACGATCGGCAGATTGATCATGAAGCCGAAGACGCCGGCACCGAGGAAGTTCCAGAACCCCACCGCCATGAGGAAATAAAAGGTCCATTTGTGAAGCAGCGCCGGGGCGGCGTCGCCGGAGTCAGTTTCACCGCGCGTCGTGCGGACAAAGTCCCATGCGTCGAGCGTCAGCAATGTCAGGGGCACGACTTCCAGTGCCGAAAAAAGCGCTGATACCGCCATATTGATTTGGGTTTGGCCTGAGAAATACCAGTGATGCCCCGTCCCCATCAGGCCGCCGAGGAAATAGAGAATGGCGTCAAGATAGATGACGCGCAGTGCGGTATTGCGGCCGGTAAGGCCCAATTGGAACAGCATGAGCGCGACCACGGTGGTCGCGAAGAATTCAAAGAATCCCTCGACCCACAGATGGATGATCCAGAAGCGCCAGGTATCGACCACGGTAAAATTGGTTTTGGCACCGAAAAAGAGGGCCGGAACGTAGAAAACGGGAATCGCGAGCGCGCCGAACAGGAACATCCGGGCGATCGGCCGCGCGTGAACATTGGTGACCTGGCTCGGGCGCGCAATCCACCAGAGCAGGGCAAACCACCCCAGCAGCCCGACAACAAGCAGATACTGCCAGAATCGGCCAATCTCGAGATATTCCCAACCCTGGTTGCCGAAAAGGAACCACCATTCGCCAAGCCATCCGGAAATGCCGGCCCATTCGCCGAGGAGACTGGCAACGATCACTATGGCGAATGCCGCAAACAGGAGATGGATGGCGGCAGGAAGCCAGCGGGGTTCGTCGGCGCGCAACGAGCGGCCCAGAAACAGCGCAGCCGCGACATAGGCCGTCGCGATCCAGAAGATCGCGGTTTGCAAATGCCAGATGCGCATGAGGTTGCTCGGGAAGAGTCTTTCGAGCTGGAACCCGTAAAAACTCCCCGGATCAGCACGATAATGCGCAACCGCACCGCCTACGAGTGTTTGCATCAGAAACAGTACAGCCACGACGACGAAGAATTTAACGAGCGCGCGCTGACCGGGGCTCGCCTCCCCTGGGACTACTTGCGGCGCTGCGTTGTGGCCCCGGGTAATCCAGCCAAGATAGTCGAATTTGCCAAAGGCGAGCAATACGGTCGCGATACCGCCAAGCAGCACGATCAGACTGAGCGCGCTCCAAAGGAGCGCCCCAGCCGGAGCGACATTGCCGACGCCGGGGTCATAAGGAAAATTGTTGGTGTAGGAATAGTCCGCCCCAGGCCGATCGGCGACCGAAGCCCAAGCCGTCCAGCAGAAGAATGCAGTCAAGTCGCGCAATTCTGCCGGATCGGTGATGAGGTTGGGCGCGAGACCGCCATTGCGCGCGGAATTGGTAAAATAGGCTGTCCAGCGGGTCGTTTGCGCCCGATAGGCGATGGCCTCCGGCGCGGTTAGGCTCAGGGTTTTGCTCGCAGGATTGAATCGATTTGCTTTAAGCGTAACGGCGACCTGACCGCGGATCGACCCCGTCTCGATCGGGCTGAGAGCGGTCAAAGTCTTTCCGAGTTGCTGTCGCGCCAGAGACGCAGCTACGCTCTCGCCGATCTGATGCAGTGTTTCGGCCGAGAAATCGGGACCAAGATAGGCCCCATGTCCCCAGATCGTACCATTGTCCATCAGGCCATAGCGCAGAAATATCGCCTGGCCCGAACGGATCTGATCCCCTGTGAACAGAATTCCTCCGCTGGCATCGATAACCTTATCCGGGATGGGCGGCGCGTTCCGATAGGAGAGCATGGTGATCGCCAAAAGTCCCGCGAACCCGAGAATCATCACCATCAGGATCGATCGCAGCCACCATTTCGACAAGGAACTGACTTCTGGATCAGACTTGGGCTGGGCGGCTTCGTCCATTGCGCGTCTCCTGGCGGAACCGAGGGGGTCAGAAAGAAGGTGAACGGTTCGGCAGGCGTTCAAAATCCGAAGAGCGCGCAACGCGCATTACGCTGTACGACACCTGGCCAATGACCGTGAAGGCAGGATGCCGCGCGGAATGGACAGTGGTGTTCTTAAGACCAAAAGATAGTAGTAGCAAAAGACTGAGGACCATGTGCGTTGGCACACGCTCAGCTCACGGTCGAGGCGGTCGGCTGTCCGAACAATATCGTGAGCAGCAGGGCTGCGTCTTCGACCCCTTCGATGCCATGTTCTTCGCCGCGATCGAGATACATCCAATCGCCCGACTGCAGGGTGATCGGTGTGCCGGCGAGCAAGATCCGTACGCTACCGCGCAGACATTGGAGCGTGGCTTGCCCGGCAACACGGTGTGGGGGGATTGCGCCACCGGCATGGACGAGGAGATGAATGGCCTCGAACGTATCAGTTTTGACGAGGGCAGTCGTATGCGCATGTTTCCCGTCCGCGCCTAACGCCGAAAGATGCACGACCTGTCCATGCTGTGCGTGATGAAGCGCCATGATCCTGTTCTCCTCAATTCCGCGGTTCGGGGTGTTTAATGGTGTCGCGAGATTCATGCGGACGGCAACCACAGAAGTTCTGACCATAGCGCCCGCGTAAACGGGGAAAGATCAATTTTTGATCCGAGCGTATCAATTTAGATAATCACCAGGATGAGGATAATGCCCAATATGATCAATGCGAGCCCTCCGATCAGCATTGGCAACAAAGTGTCACTCGCAGTGACCTCTTCTGGACTGAGGCCGCCCCTCGCATCATCTGTCGAAATAACGATCTGCTCCTCTTCGTTCTTAGCCTTAGTCATGGCCTATCGTCTTTCGGGAAGGACTTCCCCATCTTACTTAACGATTGGGAGTCGTCTTGGTTTCGGAAAGCGTCACTCACCTCGATGGGCGATCGTTGCAGAGGGGGATTGAGCTCCCGTTAGAATGGCGAGAGCCCGTGGCTTCCGGCAACCGCACTGATCACGGTGATCAGACTGAGGCCGAGTAGAACAATATGCACACGGTGGAGCAACCTGAACGCTCCGTCCGGCGATCTTGCCGCCCAATCCTCGAACCGGCGACGCAAGATCAGCGGTTCAACGATAAACAACACGGCAAAAAAGATCGACCAGACGCATAGCATCGCGTGCATCCACCAGAAATGCGGATCGCCAAAGCGACCCCACATTCCTCCGCGTTGGATCATCCACAGGCCGCTTGCGCCGGCCAGCAGAAGCCAGATGCGCGCCTGGGGCGCGAAGCGGCTTTCGATGCGGTGGAAGGCCGCCAGTCGTTCGGATGGCGGCAGAGCTTTGACCGACGGGATGACCACGGTGGTCGCAAACGCGACTCCCCCGATCCAGCAAACGATGGCCAAAATATGGATCATGTGCGCGATGGTAAGGTCATCCATGTCGGTCTTCCCTTCAGGCTGCCAGAAGCTCGTCGGCCGGACCGAAGAACTCGTAGTGGATGCGATCGGATGCGACGCCCGCAAGTGACAGTGTGGCCACAAAGTTTCGCAGGAATGGACGCGGACCACATAGATAATAGTCGGCATCCTCGAGCGGCGTATGGGCCGTGAGCCAAGCCTCGTCGATCAATCCGTCATGGTCATAATCCCGGCCCGCAACATCTTCTGCACGCGGCGTCTGATAGAAATTGGTGACGCGGATATTCGGATGGCCCGATGCCAGCGCAAGGATGTCATTGGCCAGCGCGTGCGTCGACCCGTCAAGCGTGCCATGAAGATATTGGACGGGCAGGTCGGGGTGACGTTGTGCGATGGCCTCCAGCATCGCGACCATCGGGGTCAGACCGACGCCGCCCGACATCAGCACCACGGGCCGCTCCGGATTTTCGGACAGGAAAAACTCGCCTGCGGGCGCTGCGACCTTGAGCACGGCGCCGGGCTTCGCGCTGTCATGCAGCCAGCCTGACGCAAGGCCTATCGGCTCGCGCTTTACCGAGATGCGATAAGTCTCACCATTGGCCGCTTGGGAAATGCTGTAATCGCGCTTGACCGGCGGATGCCCAGGGATCTCGAGCCAGAAGGTCAGATACTGGCCGGGCTTGTGGCGAATGACAGGACGCCCGTCGGTTGGGCGCAGGGTGAACGAGGTGATGACGCTGCTTTCGGGGCGGACCTCTTCGACCACAAAAGTGCGCCATCCGGCCCAGCCGCCATCGGCCGAGCTATGCTCCTTGTAGAGACGCTCCTCGCGGGCGATCAATATATGGGCCAGGAACCAATAGGCTTCCCCCCATGCCGCAAGGACTTCGTCGGTGGCGGCATCGCCGAGCACGCTCTTGATAGCACCGAGCAGCGCTCCGCCAACATGGGGGTAATGTTCGGGGAGAATCTGAAGCCCAACATGCTTTTGCGCAATCCGTTCGACCGCTGGCGCCAGAGCGCCGAGATTTTCGATGTTCGCCGCATAAGCGAGGATCGCTGCGGTCAGTGCACGCGGTTGCGAGCCGGTGTCGCCATGATGCGACTGGTTAAACAGGTCACGGATCTCAGGATTTTCGAACATCCGCGCATACATCTCATGGACGATATCGAGGCCATGGGCTTCAAGCGCGGGGACCGTAGCTTTGACGAGCGTGATTGTGTGCTCGCTGAGTGTCTGTGACATCAACGTCTCCTTTGGTGGTAATGGTAAAAGGCTGGAATTCTGGGGGACTATCCGCCCGGCGGTTCATTGTAGAAATCGACCCGCATCTTCATCGCGCCAATCGGTTCGACGAAATGTGGCTGATCGGGCAATAATGGTCCTGGGGTGTCGGGATCGAGCAGAAGGTCGGAGGGCGGCTCCAGATAGGTCAGTTTCACCTTGCCTTCCAGAACGCGGACCACTCCCCAAACCCCGGCCTTGGTGGTGTGTCGGGCGCGAAGTGCAGCGGGGAGCGTCTTCTCGTTGAACACTGGGGTTGAGCGATAGGGTTCGGTCATGTCAGGCTGCCGCGCGGCTGGGTTTAGGTTGTGAGTCGAGCTTGAAGAACAAGGCGAGTTGCAGGCTCTCGGCGATCCGCGCGGCCTTGACCTGAAGCGCGGCGGCTGCGTCGGGCGCCATCACCTCAGCCGTGGTCCGGTTCCAGAGTGTCAGCCAGCGTTGGAACAACTCGGGGGTTATGCGTGCTTTGTGCTTGAGATGTGCAAGTACGGGATTGCCCTTGTAGCGACCGGTGGTCAGCATCACCGACGACCAGAAGGCGACCAGCTTTTCAAGGTGTTCGGGCCAGTTTTCGATCGCATCGTTGAACACAGGGCCTAACGATGCGTCTTCGCGAACACGCGCATAGAACAGGGATACGAGCCGCTCGAGCGCGCCCTCTGTAATCTTGATCCCGTCGTCCATCATCCGACTCCAATTCATGCATCTATAATACATCTATTAGGTGACTTTGAAAGATGCAAAAAAAATGCATATATGGACGCAGGAGATTGCATGCGGCTCACGCGCTACACTGACTATGCCCTGCGGGTGCTCATTTATCTGGGCACGCGGCCTGACACGCTGTGCTCGATCGCGGAGATCTCGCGTGCCTATGACATCTCGCAGAACCATCTGATGAAAGTGGTCAATGATCTGGTGAATGCCGGCTATCTCGCGAGTGCGCGCGGCCGCTTTGGCGGCATCAGACTCGCCAAGCCGGCAGCGGAGATCAACGTGGGCGCGGTCGTACGACACACCGAGGATGGCTTCGATCTGGTCGATTGCGGCGAGTGCATCATCGCGCCTGCCTGTGGGCTAACCGGCGCATTGCGGCAGGCGCTCGCCGCCTTTATGCGCGTGCTGGACGGCTACACGCTGGCGGACTTAATCACCAAACCGGCAGAACTTAATTTGCTATTCAGCGCCGCACGGAATCGGGATTTGCCCCAAACCGGCTAAAGCTGCGCAGTTGCGAGGGATTTTTTCGAACAGCGTTAGCCTGCTATTTCAGCGATGTTCTGCCATAAAGCCTGCAAGGACGAGCGCGGGAGTGTGCTGCTCGTCCCGCGCTGCGTACAGCAGAGTGCTGTGACCACGATTCAGCAGTGTCGTCAGTTCGGCGACCGCGACGGGGTTGACCTCCAGTTCCTTTCGATAACGGCGGTTGAATTCAGCCCAACGCTGCGGATCATGACCAAACCACCGCCGCAATTCCGTGCTCGGGGCAACATCCTTGAACCACGACGTCAACGCAGCGGTTTCTCGTCGCAGGCCACGAGGCCAGAGTCGATCGACAAGGATCCGGCTGCCATCCATCTTTGCGGAGGGGCCTACCCCTGCCATCCAAAGCCGGGCAACAAGGCTGAAGCCGCATAAATCGCGATAATTTCTGCCACGACGGCTTCTGATACGCCTTGCTGCCAAACAGGCGCTGGCCTGCGCTCGGGAGAGCCCGACGCCCGCGCCAGAGCCGCGTGAAAAAATTAATGTCGTGCAGATGGCGATGGCCGCCAGGGAAATACGCCAGCCTGGTGGTGATGCCATTACGGCGATAAGTGCCCATAGCCCGCCAAACATGACGCCAATGGTTCCCGGAATGGGCTTTGATTGAAATGGTTTACACATGAGGCACGCTAGTAATTTGCCCAGTCACCGGCGGTTGATGCGGCGTTCGGCTTCCGCCTTGCCGCGGATTGCGCCCAGTCTTCCCGGAGCCAGTGCCAGTGTGGCGGCAAAGGCATCACGTGCTTGCTGAGGCTTTCCATATACCAGAAAAAGTTCACCAAGTTGTTCGCGCGCAGGCACAATCGGTCCGGGTGTAAGAGGAAGCTTCTCCAGCCCGTCTTCTTCGTCAGCGGCGGTCGTCATCGACGCCACTGCAGCGAGACGGTCGCCCGCGACGACGAAGCGCCAAGCTTGTGCCGAAGACAACAGCACATCGGCCTGCGCCATCCAATACGTGTCCTTCATCACACTTAAGGCTTTACGACAGGCCATCAACTGTCCGATGTCGGCATCGGCCGAAGTTGGTTTCGCACTTCGCAACTTGCCGACTGCCCTAGCCCACCAAACGATCGCTGCGACTTGCGGGGCAGAGCCCTGGATGGGCATCAATTGTCCGGCAGTTGCCCAGTCTCGCGTCTCGACTGCCAACCGAACCGGCATCGCATTTCCGGCGTACCCGATCTTAAAACCTGCGCCGGAGAGTCCAGTCATGGCCTTGAGTCCGGCAACTTCTCGCGCCGCATCGCTGGCACGCGCGAGTTGCAGATAGGCATAAGTTAGATAGTCCATTGCGTGCAATTGCTCGCCGACATCGTCTTGATCCTTTGCGGCATCCCGAGCGGCAATGTTCGATGCGATAGAGTCATCCCACAGGCCGAGCCTTGTGAAGATGTGTGAGGGCATATGCAGCGCATGGGGCGCGGCGGGGGCTATCTTCGCATACAGGCGCGCGGCGGGCAGGCCCCGCCGGGCAAGCTCAGCACTGTCATACGCATGGATCAAATAGTGTGGGACGCCGGGATGGTCAGGCTGGCGTGTCCAGATAGGCTCGAGAATATCGGCAGCGTGCTTTTGTCGTTGATGCGTCCGGTCTGTGGCAGGCGCGGTCGCGATGAGTGAGAGCGCATAAAATACCGCGGCTTCATCATCCTTGGGATAGTCGTGTGCGACCGCAGCCATCGCATTCGAATAGCGCATCGCACGCTCGGCTGCGGGAACATGATCGGCATCCGCAAAATAGGATTTCAGCGCATCGATGAAGCCCCTCTCGCGCGGGGTCTTTTTCCCGGTCCATGCCTTGTCGATTTCCGCGATACCCGCAGCCAGTCCTTTGCCAGCAGGAACGTCCCACAACTGATGGTAATAGGTCATGGCACGCCCCCAGTGCGCCATTGCGCACGATGGGTCGCGCTCAGCAACCTCGGCAAAGGCCTTGTCAGCATCATCGTAAGCAAAAGAATGCAGCAGCGCGACAGCACGATCGAAAGTCGTTTGAACTGCGGCAACGCAACTTGTTGTGAACTTAACGGAGCCAACGCGATCGGGTGCCGGATGATGCATATGCACTTCTTGAGCAAGCGTCGGCACAGTAAGGGTGAGCGCCAGGATAATCGCAGTAAGTCGTAGCGCCATGGCTTTAGACTTTCGTGGAGTTGCGTTGATAAGCGATAGCTCTTTTACATCGATCTCTCAACTATGGCCCCAATGGTGCAGGCATGACCATCAATTGGAATGACGCGCTGTCTCAAATTGCTTCAGATGGCACTATTGACGATCCAACCGGTACGCGGCCTGTCACCGCATTGGCACGTGACGCAAAGCTGATCCTGCCGCCCGCATCCACGGGTAACCGGTCCTTCAACCGATCTTTCAGATTTGCCCGTGTTTCCACACTCATATCGCGCGTGCCCTGTCCCATACCTATAGCAATCTCAGCAGATACCCAGAAATCTGCGAAATCGTCAAAGGTACGTGTCACGACGATCTCGCGTGACGCGACGTCGGTCAGTCCAGCGTCCACCCACAACGTATGGAGAGCGCCCAATCGAGACACCTCTGCTCGCGGGGGGAGCATTGGGGTAATACCAATATTCCGTAACTCTTCCTGCAGCGCGGCCATGGGAAATCCGCCAGGTTCAAGCACGTCCCATACATAGGCCGAGATCGAACCGCCGGGTTTGACCACCCGCTTCATCTCGGCGACCCCTCGTGCGGGGTCGGGCACAAAGAAGATGACTAAAGCCATGACTGCGACATCCAAGCTATTGTCTGCATACGGCAATGCCATAGCGTCGCCCTGTTCGAAACGGGCGATGCCAGCAACTCGCGAGCGCGCAAAGCTCAACTGGCCTTCGGAAGGATCAATGCCCAAAATCTCTGCGGGTTGGCAGCGCTGCACCAGCAACTCGGTGAACGCGCCGTTACCACACCCCACATCGATCCAGTTCTGATTCTGTTCTGGCGCCAGCCAGTCCAGAAAAACGTTCCCTACCAGGCGGCTCCACACGCCCATCATGCGCTCATAGGCCGCCCCGTCTTCAAACCGTATCTGGCTTTCGCTCATCGCTCGTCCCTTCGTTGATCCCTGACCAAGATGATCGCACGCAGTTGCTTCTTGAGCCCCGGCGGCATTTGTCTTGATACACCCTGATAGCCTTCGCGAACGAGGCTGGATGTTATAGCATCCACGCTCGGGCAATCCCTTTGCCGCGCAAGCTGGAATGCCCGTTCTATGATGAAGACTCTATCTGGCAATCCGACCACCATCAGTTTAGAAGAGGAAGCGAAATCCGACATCGACGTTGGAACCGGCCAGATGCCGTGTGGCGGCTTCACCCCGAGAGTCATGACCTTTGACGGTTCCAGCCTCAAACCAGCGATATTGCGCCGTGAGACGCAGATTCGATGCCAGACGCAGCCCAACGCCGCCTATTACTTGATAGGCAAACACCGTTTTTCTGATGTCGAGCAACTGCGAAGGCGGTGCCATGGGCGCGCGCGCCGGTGCTGCAAAGGTCGTGACCCGCGTATCCGCAGCGCCGATCCCTGCCCCGAGATAGGGCTGCACCGGAAAGTGCGTCAGCGGCACATCGAAATAAACGTTCGCCATGAAGCGGGTTACGTTGTTCTTGCCGTCCTGTGGCAGAGTGACCTGGATCGGCGATGTCACCGTATAGGATTTCGACTTGTTCGCGGTCCGACCAACCTCGGCTTCGAGACGGAGTGATCCCAGACTCCGACCGACGGCTGCTTGCCCGCCCCACCCAAAATCGACATTGTTGGACACCTGCAGAGTCGATCCCGGAACAGGCGCATTGGCGATCGTCTGATGCGGTTTGTTAAGGGCAGAGCCAGTGACGGCACCGGCAACATACCAGCGATCGGTCGTTTGAGCAGGTGCTGCGGTGGCTGCGAAGGCAAATGCACCGACCGCAATCTGAATGGCGCGCTTTGATTTTGGCCGCAAAAGCCCGGCCGCAGAAACACGGTTCATTGACATCTCCAATCCGTAATGGCACGTTTGTAGCGTCATGTCACTATAGGAGCACGAATAGATTGGATCAAGAGATTAGTTCGGGTCGGGCCAATCAAAAGGCGCGAACCAAGATGGCGCTGCTTGAGTCGGCAGCAGCGCTGGTGCGCGCAGGCAAGAGACCGACTGTCGAAGAGGCGGCGCTTGCCGTCGGTATCTCAAAGCGTACTGCTTATCGCTACTTCGTGTCGCAGGAACATATGCTGGCAGATGCCGCCCTCGAATCTCTGCGCGGAAAGATGGGCGAGATGATGACATCAATCGCTGCTTCGACCGATGTCCACGGTCGGATCGCCAACCTGGCGATAGCCCTGCGCCGTCTCGCCGAAACGCATGAGGCCGAACTTCGTGAAATGATGCGGGCATCGCTCGATAGCAAAACCGATAGCGATAATGGCGTGACCCCGAAACGCGGTCAACGAAGGCTCGACTGGATTACGCAGAGCCTATCGCCTGTGCGCGATCAGCTATCGGAGGTGAACTATACCCGGCTTCAGAACAGTCTGGCTGTCTGCCTGGGCATCGACGCCCTCATCGTGCTTCGCGACATTTGCGGCGTATCAGGGGTCGAATCTGAAGACCTGATGATATGGATGTCCAACGCGATTCTTGACCGTGCGCTGCTGGAAAATGAATATGCGCACGATCCGGAACGAAATGATAGCTGAAATGCGACCCGGCTGCAGTGCGCCCAACTGTCGTCATTCGATCAAGTCGGGAACACTCCGGGTCGCCGCCGAGGGGTCACACTGATGCGCTGGGACGAGCCACGATTAAAAGTCAAAGGCCCCGACCTCAGTTCTCTTCCCCAGCATGAAGGCGTCGGCAACCAGCTGGAACGGTGCGGCGTCGATCTTCGACTTTGATACCTCGAGCAGCTGTGCGAATTCTTTGTAAATGTCGTAATACTCGTCAGCAGGCCCAATAAATGGCGGCGCGCCTTCTACCTGAAGCTGCGCGCCGCCATCGACCAGCGTCAGCCTAGTGCCATCGTCGGTCTCGATTTCGATAGACCAGATCTGCTCTCCTGTTTGACGCCAGTCGAATTCGCCCACCAGTTCCCCGTCCGTGGCGAGGCTCGTGCCGAATGTAACGTTGGCCGCTATCGGTGCCTGCCTATTAGCTGGAAAGGACAGTTCGGCGGCGCTGATAAATACGGGTTGCGGTAAAATTCTGGTGAGGATCGACAGCGCGTTGATGCCGGGATCGAACATGCCGAAGCCGCCCGCTGCCATGATCCAGTCCTGCCCCGGATGCCAGCGCCGCAGATCTTCTTTCCAGGTGACGCGAAGTGACTTCAGCGTCTTGCCGGCAAGCATGTCGGCTGCGCGCTTGACGGCAGCATTATGCTGCGCGTGGTAAGTGGCAAACGCGACTTTTCCGGCGGCGTTGGCATGACGCGCGATGTCGCCGACTTCCGTCACGGTTCCCGCTGGCGGTTTCTCCAGCAGCACATGCTTGCCGGCCGCAAGGCATGCGGCGGCAATCGAACGGCGCGGTCCCGGCGGCGTGCAGATCGACACCACGTCAAGATCGGCAACGCCGTTCAACATCTCGTCGAAGCTGGCGAAGCTTTGCACACTTTCAGGCGCGGCCCCGCTGCCGACGTTGGACACGGCAACCAGTTCGAATTCCGGTGTGGCGGCAATCGCCGGGACATGCTGGTCCCGCGCAATCTTGCCGAAGCCGATGATGCCGATACGGTGTTTGGCCATTCTTACCTCTTCAGATCAGGAAGTCGTAAAGCGCAGGAAGTGCCCATCGGGATCCCGCTGGCCTGAAATGGGTTCAATAAACTCGGCCGGCGACCGTGCGATCAGCGTCAGCACCGTCTTGGTAGCCGCGATGTCCTTCCGGGTCATCTCGTGCGATATTGCCGATGCCGGGGATCGATAGTGCAATAGCTCGATGTGGGGCCCGGGCTCGGGTGTCAGCAGTGTCACGATGTCGACGACTGCCCCGACGAGCCCGTCGAGCCGATCTTGCTCGGGGCCCCGATTCAGCGAACGCGCACCCAATCGGAATCCCAGCCCTTTGTAAAAGGCGATACTCGCATCAAGCGACCGCACCCCCAGCGCCGTGTGGTCGATCCCCAGGAACACCGCGCTTTCGGGCGATCCGACTTGGGACCAAGCGCTGGTCGGCGCAAACGACAGTTCCAGCGGGTGGCCGTCGGGGTCGCGGAACTTGTACGCGGTTACCGAACCCGTGCTCGGCGGCAACAACTGCGGTCCCTCCAAGGTGATCGGCTCGGGCGAAAAGCGGGACAGCCGCTCATATGCGATGGCCATGTCGAAGACGGCTATTGCGAAATGCTGGAACCAGGGATCGTTCGCCTTGCGTTGTTCGGGATAGGGCGAGGCGTCAGGCTTTGACCGCAGTTCGATACGTTGTGCCCCGATCGCCAGGCAAGCGCCGCCTGTGGTTCTGGCTTCCACCCTGAAGCCAAGCGCGCCAACGTAGAAATCAATAGCCCGCTCGATGTCGCGCACGTTCAACGTCAATCGTGTGATATGGCCAACGGTGGGCAAGTTTATGACCGGCTTTCCAATTATTTGTATCGCAATCCGCGTTTTGTGTGCTTTCCGGATCAGAGACGAAGCGTATCACGGACACCAGCACAGGAGCCAGAGCGGATGAAGATGAACTGGCCGCTGCTGGCCCTTGCGGTGGGCGCCTTTGGCATCGGCACGACCGAGTTTGCGCCAATGGGGCTTTTGCCCGTGGTGGCGGACGGTCTCCATGTATCGATCCCCAAGGCGGGCCTCCTCGTCACCGGTTATGCACTTGGCGTGATGGTGGGCGCGCCATTGCTGACGCTGCCGACGGGGCGTTTCGATCGGAAGCTGGTTCTTGTCGGATTGATGTGTCTGTTCACGGTCGGGAATTTCATGGCCGCGCTCGCCCCTGGTTATGGTTGGCTGATGGCGGCGCGTCTCGTCACCTCCCTGTGTCACGGATCGTTCTTTGGCGTCGGGTCGGTCGTCGCCGCGAGCTTTGTGGCACCGGAGCGTCGCGCCAGTGCGGTTGCCGCCATGTTCAGCGGGCTGACGCTTGCCAATATCGGCGGCGTGCCCCTTGCAGCATGGGTCGGGCAGCATGTCGGGTGGCGTAGCGCCTTTGCCGGTATCGGCGGGCTAGGCGTGGTGGCGATGGCTGCGCTGCTGCTCGCCCTGCCGTGCATCGCTGGCAACGCTGAAACGGATATTCGTGCCGAGCTGAGGGTGATGGCCCGCCCCGCCGTCCTGCTCGCCCTGTTGGCGACCGTGCTGGGATCGGCGGCGATGTTCACCGTGTTTACCTATATTGCCCCGATCCTGCAGCATGTGACCAATGTGTCGGAAAATAGCGTGACGCTGACGCTCGTGATCTACGGTGTTGGCCTTACCATCGGCAACGCGCTGGGCGGGCATTTTGCGGATCGGGCGCTGAACCCGACGCTGATCGTTGTATTCGTGTCGCTGGTGGCGCTGCTCACCCTGTTTGCCTGGACGATGCACAGCGCGGTCCCGGCAATCGCTACGGTGTTTGCCTGGGGCGTCGCGACCTTTGCCCTTGTGCCCTCTCTGCAGGCGCGCGTAATGAGCGTGGCAAGCGACGCGCCCAACCTTGCCTCCTCGATCAACATCGGTGCCTTCAACTTTGGCAACGCGATCGGCGCGGCGCTTGGCGGCGGCGTTATATCGGCGGGCCTGAGCTATGGCTGGGTATCGATCGCTGGCGCTTGCATGGCCGCGGGCGGTCTTGCGCTCGTCCTGCTTACGCGCGGCCGAGAGGATCAGCCGAGACGTTCGGCGATGTGATCGGCGACGCGCAAGGCATTGGCGATGATCGTCAGCGTCGGGTTTACCGCGCCGATGGTCGGAAAGAAGCTGGCATCGACGACGTAGAGATTGTCCACTTCGTGCGCCCGGCAATCAAGATCGAGGACGGACGTCGCCGGATCGGTGCCGAAGCGCATCGTCCCCGCCTGATGCGCGGTGCCACCAACGGGTATGTTCTTGCCGAGATACAGCGACCGGTTCAGCAACTGCGGATGCGCATCGACGTGGGTCAGCAGGCCCTCGAGCTTTTGCCGGAGCCTACGGTGCGCCTCGCCGCCAGTCGGTTGGACGGCCAGCGTCACGCGCCCATCCTTGCCGAGAGTAATGCGGTTTTCCGGCAGCGGCAGGTCCTCGCTCATGACCCAAAAGTCGATTGCATGCCGTGCCAGCACGTCGAACGGCTTGTCGGGAAACCATTGCAGGAACGCAGGCAGCGCCTCCCCCTCCACTGCCGCGCCATGCGACTTGCCGTTGGTGAGGATCGTCCCCAGCGGGAACTCCCAGTCGTAGGCACCAAAATAAAAATCGGTCAACGCCAGCGTCTTCTGGAATATAGTGTCGTTCCGTTCCCGCGAGACCGCCATGAACGCCGCATTGTTGTGGCGCATATAGTTACGACCAACCTGGTCCGAACCGTTGGCGAGCCCTGTCGGATGCTTGTCGCTGGCCGAACGGAACATGAGCAACGCCGAAGACAGCGCACCGCACGCCGAGACGACGATGTCGGCGGCATAAACTTCCGGCATACCGTTGCGCACCACTTGGACGGCGGTAACGGTCCGCCCCGACGGGTCGGTTTCAAGTCGCTCGACATAGGCCCCGGTCAGCAGCGTGACGTTGTCATGGGCAAGCGCCGGTTCGATGCAGGCGATCTGGGCGTCCGCCTTGCCATTGGTCAGGCACGGGAAACCATCGAAAGCGTCACAGCGGATGCACGCGCTGGTCGGTGACGCGCGCGTGCCGACCTCGTCGAGCAATATGCCAAGCGGCTGCGGAAACGGATGATGACCGATCTTTTCCAGCGCATCCGAGAGTGCCTGCAGCCGCGATTCATGCGCGACGGGCTTGAACGGATAGGGACCGCTCGACGGCGGCTCGTTCGGGTCCAGCCCGCGCTGCCCATGCACCGAGAAGATCGCCTCTGCCTGCGCATAGTAGGGTTCGAACACGTCATAGGGCAGTGGCCAGGCGGGGGAGATGCCGTCAGAATGGACGATCTCCCCGAAGTCGCGCTCACGCAGGCGGAACAGGGCCGAGCCATAGACCTTGCTGTTGCCGCCGACCACATAATGCAGGCCGGGTTGAAAGCTGTTCCCGCGATTGTCGTACCATGTTTCCTTGACCTGATATTTGCCGTCGACGAACACCGCTTTTGCGTTCCAGTTGTCGGGCTCACGCTTCAGATAGTCTCCACGCTCGAGGATCATGATGCGCTTGCCCGTCGCTGCCAGTCGCAGCGCGAGCGATGCGCCGCCGGGCCCGGAGCCGATTACGATAACGTCGTAGCGGTCGTTGCTCATCGGCGTGCCTCCTGTTAGCCCGATAACAAGGGAGAGACGTAAATGGGTCCCTTCCGAGCTTAATGGAATTCCCACCATGACATGGAACGAGACTGTGTGGATTGTGGCGCGGGTCTGCCTGGTTGTGATGTTCCCGTTCAGCGCGATCGACAAGATATGGCATTGGAAGAACTCGATTGCCCAGACCAGATCGGGAGGCATCCCGGGCGCACCTGTTCTGCTGGTGCTCGCGATTATGGTCGAGGGACTGACGCCGATCTGCATCGTGGCGGGATGGTTCGATCGTCCAGCGGCGCTGCTTCTGGCCGGATTCTGCTTCGTGACAGGATTTCTCTATCACCCCTTCTGGACTTATCATGACTTTTTCAGCATTCGGGACGACAGCGTGGCACGCGAACATTTCTGGCAATTCCTGAAAAACTTTGGCCTGGTCGGCGGCTTGTTGCTCGTAGTGTTTGCAGGGACGCTGGACCGGCCGACGGAGGTCGTGAAGCCGAAGGCCTGGTCGTCCCGGTCGCACTAAGCGTCGGGATCATCGGTCAAAACGTCGAACCGGGCGCGCAGCGCGCGGCATTGTCCCTGCGCCAGAAGCGTTAGCCCGAGTGCCGGCCAATCGACCTGCGGCGCATTGAGCGCCGCATTGGCGTTCTGAACAGGCTCGGCGACGAACACGCCACCTTCCGGCGGCGAATAGACCTGGAAGCGACCCGCATCGGGAGATGACAGTCGTAGCGATGCCTGCTCGCCGGGCCATGTGATCAACGCCGAGCCGCCCCAGCCATCAAAGCCGTTGTCGAGCGCCTGTCCGCAAATAGGCGGCGCACGCAGATCGTACCGACCCGTCGCAGGAACATTTTCGACCGGCAACACCGCTGCATCGATCGTCCAGGCACTTTCGACGACCGTGTCGAGCACGGTCTCGGTCGTGCAAGGGTAATAGGGATGGAAGCCGAGCCCGCACGGCATCCGTTCTGGTGACAGGTTGCGGCAGGATAGTTCGAGTGAAAAGCCGTTCTTGTCGAGTGCGAGCCGCTGGGTCGCCTCGTACGCCCACGGCCATTCACCCGCAGGGTGAAGATACGAAAGGGTCGCGCGATCCCCGTTTTCCTCCACGACCTCCCACGACGCCCGCCAGCCCTGACCGTGCATTGGGCTCGGGTCGCCCGGACTGTTAATCGACAAGGTAACAATGCGCTCATCACAGGTGAAGGTGCCGCCGCGGATGCGATTAACGAACGGCACCAGCGGAAAACATGACGCGTCAAGTACGTCACTGATCGTTCCGTTGCCGGCGCGCAGCAGCGGCTGTCGCCGCTTGCCCAATACGTGATCGAAGCGAACAATGCTGCCGCCGATCGAGGGCATAAGTTGGAGTTCCAGCAGGCCTGCATGCAGAAAGAGCCGGCGTTCCATTATCCGTTCTCCTGCACCGCGGGCGCAGTCGGTTTCGTTCTGATCATCCGGCGCGCACCCGCGCGCTGCCGCATCGCATGAATGTCGTCGGCTTCGTCCGGCATCATCACGGGCACGGTCAGGCACATACTCTGGGTGGGAAGAACATCGCGCCACTGCTGGATAAGTTCCTTGTAAGCCTGACCGACGGGCCTGATCTTGCGATCGAGGTCATAGAGACCAAGCGGGTTGACGTTGCCGTTTGTCTCACGAAGGGCGCTGTCCCAGTCGATCTGGTCAGTGAGTGAATACCAGGTAAAGCCGACGACCGGCACACCGTCGTTGCGAACGCGCAACACATTTGCCCACTCCTTCCATAGCCAGTCAACCGCTTCGGTACCGAGCGGCCCCTGGTTTAGGTTGGTTTCGGTGTGCATCACTGGCAGGCGGTACCGGGCGTGATATTGCCGGGTAATCTCGCTGTATCCAAAGATCTCGCCCGACGCCGTAGTCGAGCCATCGGGGCGCACGCGGTGTTCGTTGGTTACGTAATAGTCATTGCCCATGATGCAGTGCTGCTTCAGGCGATTATCGAGAAAGAAGTGATACTCCTCCTTCGTCATGCCGTTACCCAGCAGATATTCGTACATTTCTGAATCGACGCGGCGTCCGTAATTCAGGTCGAGCGATAAGAATCGTTGGGAATTCATCAGTTCCGCCGGCCTGATCGCTGCGGGGCTTTCCGCATGGAAATATTCGGAGGATTCGCTCTGGATGAAGATTGCATCCGGGCGAACCGTCAGGATCGCTTCCATGGCTAGCACGTTCGCCTTGACCAGATGCTTGAGCGCAGTGACGAAGCCCAGTTCGCTGCTCAGTTGTTCATTCCACCAGCCGTAGCGCGCCGAAAAGGTCGCGCAGATATACATCTCGTTCACCGGGGTAAAAAGCTGCACCCACGGGAAACGGCTCGCAAAGGCCAACGCATAGTCGCGAAACAGGTCGGCAAAATCGGGGTTCTGGAAGTTCCCGATCCAGTCGGGCACGCCGAAATGACACAGGTCGACGATCGGTATGATATTGCGTTTTTTCAGCTCGGCAAATGCCTGGTCAGCAAATTCCCAGTCATATT
>NZ_JANXNX010000002.1 GCF_025353885.1 Sphingomonas sp.
ACGCCTCGTCTCTGACAGCGTGATGTAAAGAACCCGCTCGCCCAGTCGCGCGCCCTCCAACAGGAACTGCATGGCGATGGTCGTCTTGCCGCTGCCCGGGCGACCTTCGTAAAGGTAGAGCCGGTTGGTATCGATCCCGCCGCCCAGAATGTCGTCCAGGCCGACACTCCCCGTCGAAATCCGCGGGGCATCGTCGATCTCGTCGACGTCAATCCCGAGCTTTGCGTTCATCTCTTATCTCCGGACAGGCTCGGACCCTGGCACTGGACAATAGGCCAAGGATGAAAGTTCTCCAGTTAAAACAGCCCTTGTCGAAATTCCACGGATTTCCGGGGTATGTTTTCTGCCTTAGCCTTTTGGCCGGTCGGGGTGCCACACCCGGCATCATATGTTTCCAAGCGACCTTTTTCGTGGCCATGCGTTGAACCAGGTCTGCGTAATATCGTCATCGCCAAACCTTTTTGGGCCACACCTTTTTGGCGAAGCATTATTTCCGAGATTGAACATTCAAGAAGGACGAACAAAATCCATATGACATCGGCAAACGCGTCAGCGTCGGAACCCGCGTCCGACCCGCTTTCCAGCGGCGGCGCGCTAAGTGATCCGATCTTTCGCGCGCTGTTCGAGGCCGCCCCGACTCCCTTTCTTGTGCTACAGCCACCGGAGTGGACTATCGTTGCTGCAAACGAGGCACGTCTGCAGGTTACCGGCACAACGCGAGCCGGGCAGATCGGCTATAAATTGTTCGAGGTGTTTCCGGATGACCCCGATGATCCAGAGGCGGACGGGACGCGTAATCTTGAAGCATCGCTAAGGCGCGTCCTGGCAAGTGGCGAGGCGGACGTCATGCCGGTGCAACGCTACGCGGTCCGCGATACCGAAGGTCGGTTCGTCGAGCGCTGGTGGAGTCCCGTCAACAGCCCGGTACTCGGTGATGATGGCGAGGTGGCGCTGGTCATTCATCAAGTAGGGGAGGTGACTGAGCCGGTTCAACTCCGCGGCGCTGCTCACGTACTGGATCAGCCCTCGCGCGACCAACAGGCGGTCATTGACCGCGAGCGGACGGCGGCCGCGGCGCTGCGGGCAAGTGAGGAGCGCAATCGCCGTCTGATCGAGGGGGTTACGGATCATTCGATATTCGTGACCGCGCTCGACGGCACGATCGTCGATTGGACGCCGGGAGCGGAAGCGGTCTTTGGCTGGCCAGCGGCTGAGATCGTGGGAAAACCCGCGGAGATATTGTTTACGGCTGAGGATCGCGCCGAGGGCGTGCCGGCCCGTGAACTACGAACCGCGAAAGAGCAGGGCTACGCGATCGACGAGCGTTGGCATATACGCCGGGATGGATCGTGCTTTTACGCGAACGGATCGGTGCGACCGCTTCACGACGCACGAGGCGCGGTCGAGGGATTTATCAAGATCGCCCGCGACGAGACCGAGCGCCGTGCCGTTGATGACCGTCTCCATGCGAGCGAGGAATTCACCCGCCGCATCCTCGCTAGCTCCGCTGACTGCATCAAAGTGCTTGATCTGGATGCCCGTCTCGAATTCATGAGCGAGGGCGGAATGTGCGTCATGGAGGTCGACGATTTCGGGGCGATCGAGGGCACCTGCTGGCCTGACTTCTGGCAAGGCGAAGAACATGCGATGGCCAGAACGGCCGTCGCGGAGGCCAAGCGCGGCGGCACCGGTCGCTTTCAGGGTTTTGCGACCACATTAAAGGGGACTCCCCGCTGGTGGGATGTCATCGTCACCGCCATGACGGGCCCGGACGGCACGCCCGAAAAACTGCTCTCCATTTCCCGCGACATAACCGCCAATAAGGAGATCGAAGTTCGGTTGCGCGAGCTGAACGACACGCTCGAACAGCAAGTGGCCGAACGGACCGCGGAACGAGACCGGATGTGGGACACGTCGCCCTACCTGATGGTCGTGCTGGATTTCGAGGGGGTGTTCCGCCGTGTGAATCCGGCCTGGACGACGTTGCTTGGCTATTCGTCGGAGGAGCTTGTCGGGCATCACGTCAACGAATTCGTCATGCCGGACGATCATGACGATACCGTCAAAACCGTTAAGCTGGCGGCCGGGGGGGAGTTCCCGCGGGTCGAGAACCGCTATCGCCACGTGGACGGTTCGGTACGGATAATATCCTGGGTCGCGGCTCCTGCAAATGAGCTGGTTTACGCAACCGGACGTGACATAACCACAGACCGCGCCGCCGCCGAGGAGTTGGAACAGGCTCAGGATGCGCTGCGTCAGGCTCAGAAGATGGAGGCCGTCGGGCAGCTAACGGGCGGGCTCGCGCATGACTTCAACAACCTCCTGACCGGCATCATGGGCAACCTTGAACTGCTGCAACTGCGCATCGCGCGGGGTCGTCTCGACGATGTGGATCGCTTCGTCACGGCAGCACAGGGGGCGGGGCGTAGAGCCGCGTCGCTTACGCAGCGTCTTCTGGCGTTTTCGCGCCGCCAGACGCTCGATCCCAAGCCTACCGACGTGA
This sequence comes from Sphingomonas sp., assembly GCF_025353885.1. Lineage (GTDB taxonomy): Bacteria > Pseudomonadota > Alphaproteobacteria > Sphingomonadales > Sphingomonadaceae > Sphingomonas_O. The sequence goes on from NZ_JANXNX010000002.1 coordinate 2,504, forward strand.
ACCGTCTGATCGCCGGCGTGGAAGAATTGATCCGACGTACGGTTGGGCCGACCACCGATATTCGCGTCGTGGGCGCAGTGGGTCTGTGGACAGCAATGATCGACCCGGGGCAGCTAGAGAATGCGTTGCTGAACTTGTGCATTAACGCGCGCGACGCGATGCCAGACGGTGGCGCGATTACGATCGAGACGGCGAACAGGTGGCTCGACGAGCGCACCGCCAAGCAGCGCGATCTCGCTCCCGGTCAATACCTGTCCATCTGTGTAACCGATACCGGGACCGGCATGACGCCCGAAGTGGTCGAGCATGCGTTCGAACCGTTCTTTACAACAAAGCCGATGGGCCAGGGAACGGGTCTCGGCCTATCCATGATTTATGGATTTGCACGTCAGTCCGGTGGCCAGGTGCGTATCTATTCCGAAGTTGGCCAGGGCACCACCATGTGCATCTATTTGCCTCGGTTTCTGGGTGATGCTCCCGACCTCGAGGCCACGCACATAGTGGCGGCCGATACAAAAGGCCGAGGCGAAACCGTGCTGGTTGTCGACGATGAGGCGACGATTCGCCACTTGGTCGAAGAGGTGCTGGATGATCTTGGCTATGCCGTGATCGGGGCCGCGGACGGCCCGGCCGGCTTAAAAGTCATTCGGTCCGGAGTACCTATCGATCTTTTGATCACGGACGTCGGACTGCCCAACGGTATGAACGGGCGGCAGGTCGCGGACGCCGCGCGCGCGATTGTCCCCGAATTGAAGGTGCTTTTCATCACCGGTTATGCGGAGAACGCCGCCGTTGGGAACGGTCATCTCGACCCGGGTATGGAACTGTTGACCAAACCCTTTGCGCTTGATGATCTGATGCAGAAGGTTCGGGAAATGCTTAGCAAGCCCGGCGGGTAAGTGATCACTCGCCCAGGAAAAGCTCGGCCGCAGCATCGATGATCGCTTCCGCGTCGAGCCGATAAACGCGCTGCAGGTCAAACAGATCGCCGGTTTGGCCAAAACGATCGACGCCGAGCGGACTGACCCGCTGACCACGAACCGCTCCCAGCCACGACAGCGCGGCAGGAGAGCCATCGAGAACGGTTATCAGCCCGGCGCTGCGTGACAGCGGCGCAAGCAGCGTTTCGACATAGGATGGCGGCGGAGGCGTTCCCGTCCAGCGCGCCGCCCGGCGGGCCGACCAGCCGCGATGCAGGAGATCGGGTGACGTGACATTCAGCAGACCGAGACCCGGCAGGTCGTCTTTCAGACTTTCGAACGCATGAAGGACTTCAGGCGCCACCGCGCCGCTGAAGACGATGGCCGCCTCTGCGCCGCGCGCAGGTTTATGAAGCCAATAGCCGCCAGCCAGCGCGCCCGTGCGCCAATCGTCGTCCGTGCGCGCAACTTGCTCAATGCTGCGTGTCGTCAGTCGCAGATATACCGAGCCGCCGTCATCAGCCTGAATATGACCGAAACCATGCTGCATGATCTGCGCCAGCTCATCGGCAAAGGCTGGCTCATAGGCCGTGAGGCCCGGCTGGCCCATGCCGATCAAGGGCGTGTTGATCGACTGATGGGCACCGCCCTCTGCCGCCAGCGTCAGGCCCGAGGGTGTCCCAACCAGCAGAAAACGGGCATCCTGGTAGCAGGCATAATTCAGCGCATCGAGCCCGCGCGCGATGAACGGATCATAAACCGTCCCGACCGGAATCAGGCGCGTTCCGAAATGCGGTGCCGCCAATCCCAGCGACGACAACATCAGGAAGAAATTGTTTTCGGCGATGCCCAGTTCGATGTGCTGGCCAGCGGCATGGCCCGCCCATTTCTGCGCGCTCGGGATTTTCGCTTTGCTGAAGACGTCGGCCAGTTCGCTGCGGCGGAACAATCCCCGCTGGTTGACGAACGCGCCGAGGTTGGTCGTTTGCGTGACGTCGGGCGCGGTGGTGACGATACGATCTGCAAGCGGCGCGCCCGATTTGGCGAGGTCCAGCAGGATGCGACCGAAGGCAGCCTGCGTCGACTGGTTGCTCCCATCAGGCGTTGGGATGGGAGGGACCGGAATGGCCGCCGCGCGCGGCTCGGGTGATTTTACCGCCAGCGCACTTTGGCCGATAAAGGCGCGCAAGGTTGCCGCCGCGTTGTCGCCCAGACCGCCAAACGGTTCCCACTCGGCACCTTCGGCAATGTTGAGGCTGTCTCGAAGCGCGGCGATTTGCGGCGGGTTCATCATTCCCGAATGATTGTCCTTGTGCCCCGCGAGCGGCAGGCCGAACCCCTTGATGGTATAGGCGATGAACAGCGTCGGGAGCGTATCCTGCGCGCCGTCGAACGCTTCGATCAGGCTTTCGACGCAATGCCCCCCCAGATTTGTCATCAATTCGGCGAGCGCGGCATCGTCGTAGCGCGCGAGCAGGCTTGCGAACTTCGGCTTGTGACCCACGTCCGCCGTCAGCCGAGCGCGCCATGCGGCACCGCCCTGATAGGTCAGCACTGCAAAATCCACATTGGGACAGGTATCGATCCAGTCCTGAAGGTCCGCGCCGCCGGGAAGTGCAAACGCCGCTTTTTGCCGCTTGCCGTATTTGAGGGTGACGACGCGCCAGCCACAGGTTTCAAAAATATCGTCGAAGCGGCGGAACATGCGGTCGGCGGTCGTGTGGTCGAGCGACTGGCGGTTGTAGTCGACGATCCACCAGCAATTGCGGATGTCGTGCTTGTAACCCTCGATCAGGCATTCGTAGATATTGCCCTCGTCAAGCTCGGCATCACCCATGAGCGCGATCATGCGGCCTGCGTCGGCCTCCGCCATCGCGCCGTGCGCGATCAGATAATCCTGCACGAGGCTGGTGAACGCGGTTGCGGCCACGCCCAGGCCCACGCTCCCGGTTGAAAAGTCCACGGGGATTTGGTCTTTGGTGCGGCTGGGATAGCTCTGTGCGCCGCCAAGGCCGCGAAAGCGCTGGAGCTGATCGAGCGACTGGCTGCCGAGCAGATAATGGATCGCGTGCAGCACCGGCCCGGCATGCGGCTTGACCGCGACCTTGTCCTGAGGGCGGAGCGCGTGAAAATACAGCGCCGCCATGATCGCCGTCATCGAGGCACAGCTTGCCTGGTGCCCACCGACCTTCAGCCCGTCGCGCTTGGGACGAAGATGATTGGCGTTATGCACGGTCCAGGACGACAGCCACCGCAGACGCGTGTCGAGGAGTTCGAGCGCAGCTATCGTATCTTCGCGCGGGCGGGACTTGGTCTGAATATCGTTCATCTTGGCTCTCTAGCGGTCAACTTGTGCGGGGCGAGATAGCGCGTCGCAAGAACCGATGCGTGCCCGGTATCGCGGACTGTCAACGAACGGGCGATGCGTGCAGGCCCGCTTCATTGCCCGGCAGGCCATCGGGGATCAATGTGTAAAAACCGGAAAGTCGCAGCCGGACTTTGACGGGCCCCGCCGACTGGTTCTGAAAATACCACCCGTGAACACCATCGAAGGGCGCAGTAAGTACGCCGTTGTCAGACGCACCCGTTGCCTTGCGGTAGTTCGCGACGGTCATGGACCTACCCGCGACGACGGTATGGCCGTGAAATTCGGTGTAGAATTCTTGTGGGTCGGCGATGCGCACGACCTGCCAGGTGTAGAGGAACGTGGAGCCTTTCGTCACGCGGACCTTGTATTCGACGGCTTCGCGACCGTCCTGCCGGTCGCTGTCGCCGAGATCGATATCGAGCGTGTCGCTGCGAAATGGGGTCGAATAACTGCGCTGCGCTGGCTGGCCCGACTGAGTGGCCGTGACGACAGTCTCTTCGGGTGCCCATAATGCGGCAATGCCCGTTGCCTTCCCCAGGCCGGTCGGATCGCGATGGAATTCGGCCGGCAACACCGCGACGAGCAGAATTGCAACGGCGGCGGCCAGCGCGAGTGCTGTCACATTCAGAATAGTGCGGCGTGCTAGCGGAGGAGCTTCGATTTCGGTGAGATTTGTCACGAAGCAATTCCCCAAACATAGCCCGACAGATGGTAGCCGATCAGCACGAACCCGGCAGCCATGATGGCACAATTGGCACCAACGGCCATCGATCCAAAAGTCCGTGAGCGTCGTGCGGTGACGATGACCGCAAGCAGGACCGACAACGCGATGATCTGCCCCAGCTCGACACCGAAATTGAAAGCGAGCAGGTTCGCAACCAGACCTTCGCGGTTGAGGTGCAACTGTTCGAGCTTCGTCGCAAGTCCAAGGCCGTGAGCAAGCCCAAAACCGAAAACAACCGCGCGCGGATCGGGTCGAAATCCTGCCAGACGCTGAAAGCCGCCAAGATTGTCGAACGCCTTATAAGCGACGGACAGCCCGATTATCGCATCGACGAGAGAGCTGTTCAGGCCGAACCCGAACAGCACACCAGTCAGCAAGGTGATGCTGTGCCCGAGCGAAAAAAGTGAGACATAGAGCACGACGTCGCGGAAGCGCCGGAGGAAGAAGATCACGCCCAGGAGGAAAAGCAAATGGTCGTAGCCGGTAACCATGTGCTTGGCGCCGAGATACAGGAACGGTCCGATTGCAGCGCCATGCGTCGCCGCGACAAACGCTGCATCACGTCCCCCGATCGCATGGGCCGCCGCTTCGCTGGCCCAAAGCATGCTTGCGGCACCGAGCAGGAGAGCGACCCATAAGTGGCGCAACCGCGTCAAAGTCCGTTCGTCAGGAAAACTGCCATCATCCCACGCATTTACCGATCCTATGCCCAAGACGAGATGGTCTGAAATAAAAACCGATGCGCTATCGGTATCGCCCCCGGTCAGTCCGCAACTGGTCACGCGCGGATCGGCGCGAGATGATGCCGAAAATAAGGGAGGACGGCGGATGCTTGAATTTGGACAGGTCTCAGGACGGGCACGGCTGCATGATGCCGATTCATCGGCGCCACTTATCGTTGCGGTCCACGGCGGGACCTATGATTCTGCGTATTTCGACGTTCCCGGCCACTCTTTGCTGGACCGTGCGGTCGCGGACCATCTGCCGATCATTGCCATCGACCGTGCCGGCTATGGTGACACGCCGTTGCTGGCCAAATCGGCAATGACGCTGCGCGGGCAGGGGCAATTTCTGGTCGGCGCACTGGGCGATATCTGGCGTCTGCATGGCGAGGGGCGGCCCGGGCTTTTCGTCATCGGCCATTCGATCGGCGCTGCAATTTCATTGTTTGCGGCGAGCAATCCCGGCGACCTGCCTTTGCTCGGCCTTGCGGTCTCGGGCGTGGGCATGCGCACACCATCCGAACATAAGGCGATGTGGGAGTCGTTTCCCGATGAGGATCTTGTCGGCCTGCCCGACGAGGTGAAGGACGGCGTCATGTTCGGGCCCGAGGGGAGCTACGACCCGCAAGCGCCCGCAGCGGCGCGGATCGCCAATCGAACCGTGCCGCGCGTCGAGATCGTCGATATCGTCAGCAACTGGGCCGGCGATGCCGAAAACGTACTCGGCGCGATCCGCGTGCCGGTGCATTATCGTCAGGGCGAATTCGACCGGCTGTGGCTGGTCGATGAGGACGAAGTGAAACTGTTCGAGAAAGCGCTGTCGCAGAGCCCGCTGGTCGATGCCGCTATGGCGACCGGCATGGGGCATTGCCTGGACTTCCACACCATCGGCGCGGCGTTTCAGCGCGAGCAGTTGAGGTTCGCGGTGCGCTGCGGTGAGGTGTCTTAGGCGGGCTTGCTGCCATATGACGCCACGAACTCTTCGAAGCGTCGAGGTTGCCGACCCAGCAACCAGGTCAGCACGTTCGGGTTGCCGATGAAATCGTTGCTGCTGTAGCGCGCCGACAGCGATTGGCTGACGCTCACTTCAAAGGGCATCGTGCCGGGATCGCGGTCGGGGAACAGGCCCTGCAAATAAGCCTCGGCACCGATGCGTTCGACGGTAACCGTTTTGCCGAGAAGTTCAGCGATGATCGCCGCCATGTCATGCGCCGTATATCGGCCGGGAGCCGCCAATTCGTATGTGGCTCCGAAGTGAGACTCGCCGTCCGTCAGCACAGTGGCGGCGACGTCGGTGATATCGCCGATGTCGATCAGCGATTGGTGTCGTTCGAGCGACCATCCCGCCCGCAGGATGCCGGTTTCAAAGATCCGCTCGAACCGGCGCGGGGCCATGTAGATCGTCGGCTGGAGGATCGTGAATTCAAGGTGTGACGATAACAGATGTTCCTCGATTTGGCGCTTGATCCGATGTTGCACCAATTCGCTGAGGATGGCGTGGAGCACCGAACTGAAGACGAAATGCCTAACACCGGCCACGTGCGCGGCATCGATCCAGGCAAAGCCGATCTCACGTTCGCGCGGCTGAATGCCGGGGCAGACGTGATAAACGGTGTCAACGCCCTTGATCGCCCGTTCGATAAGT
>NZ_JANXNX010000022.1 GCF_025353885.1 Sphingomonas sp.
CGCGTACCTCAGCGGCGCGAACCTCAGCGGCGCGAACCTCAGCGGCGCGAACCTCAGCGGCGCGTACCTCAGCGGCGCGTACCTCAGCGGCGCGTACCTCAGCCGCGCGGACCTCAGCCGCGCGAACCTCAGCGGCGCGGACCTCAGCTGCGCGCACCTCAGCGGCCAATGGATTATCCAAGGAGCGACCCGTTCCGATGGATATGTGTTTTTCCTTCAAAAACTCAAGGACGACAAAGAGCCGATGGTCAAGGCCGGATGCCGATACTTCACGCTGTCCGATGCAGAGAAGCATTGGGTTGCAACGCGCGGCAAAACTCTGCTTGGACAGGAGACGGAAACCATCGTTCGCAATTTGGTCATGCTCGCTCGCATCCGAAAGCTGATGTCATGAGTTACGACAACTGGCGCAAGCGCCTCGCTGTCAGCGAGCAGCACAAGACGGTGAAGGAGCGGAACGCGGCGATTGCTGCGCTCCGCATCAACTTCATGACGCCGACCGAAGCCGACGTCGGCTATTACCGCAAGCCGGTTACCGAGAAGATGGACAACGGCCGCAACCGGGTGCTGGGTTATGATCCCGTCGCCTATTTCATCGACAACGACCAGTTGGTCTGCCTGTACGGTCTCGATGAGCGTCAAGTTGATGCGCAGGATCAGGAATTGTGGTCCTGGGTGGTGTCGCACCCGATCACCTATGAAGTCTACAAGGCTGTGGTGTTCGAGGGCAAACCGTGGCCGGAATTGGAGCCGTCCCCCGAAATCGGGCTACCGAACGCTACTGATCCACATGAGGCATACGGCGCTCCGCGTCTCACCGACAACGCCAGCGCCGAGATCGTCAAGACGGCTGCCGATTGGGCCAGCGAGATCAACGCGCTCGTGGCCGAGCTACCGAAGAAGGCCATCACCTCGAACGAGCAGGCAGCGGAAGTGCTGGGTCTCAAGAACCGGCTGGCCGAGAAGCGCCTCGCCGCCGACAAGGCTGGCAAGGCCATCTACGAGCCGCTGTATCGCGATTACAAAGACCAGCAATCGACGTGGTCGGCGCCGGTCAAGGTCGCCAGCGACGCGGAGGCCAAGATTGACAGTGGCGTCAAGGTGTGGCGCGAGGCCGAGCGCCAGCGCGTAGTGGCCGAGCAGGCAGCGGCTGCACAGGCCCTTGCCGAGGAAGCCGAGCGGAATCAGCGCGCCGCCGATCGGGCGATCGAGCGCGGCGAGGAACCGCCGGAGCCGGAGATCGACGAGACCATTGTCTACCCAACGGCTGCACCGGAACGGATCGTTCCCACCTACGGCACCCGCACGGTGAAAGAGGAATTGAAGACTTTCGTCACGATCACCGACGAAACCAAGGTCGCCGCATACTTCCGCGGCAACCCCGAAGTGGTGACGGTCTTGCAGACCCTCGCCGAGCGCGCAATCAAGCTGGGTCAGGAAGTGCCCGGCACCACCACAAGACAAGGAATCATCTGATGGAGACGACACCGATCAAGGGCTTCATGGTTTTCGACACCGAGACCAACGGTCTCATGGACTACAAGCGCCCGGCCGATGCACCAGGGCAACCGCGCGTGGCCGAGTTCGCCGCTATCTTGCTGGATGCAGAGGGCAACGTCGAGCAGGAATTCCAGCGCTACATCAAGCCGCCGTGGAGCGAAGATGGTCCCGATTGGCTGATGACGCTGGAAGCAACCACCGTCAACAAGATCACGGACGAAGTCCTCCTCAACGAGGGCGTGCCGATCAAGGAGGTTCTGGAGTGGTACGGGGAACGCATCAACGAGGGCTACGCCGTCGTGGCGTTCGGTGCTCAATTCGATTGCAAGATGATGCGATCCGAGTTCCGACGCGCCGAAATGGACGACCTGTTCGAACGCACACGCAATGTCTGCTTGATGCGTTCGGCGAGGCCCTTTGCCAAGAGCATTGGTCGCGAGATCATCAAGGCAGGCGGCAGCAATAAAGGCTGGCCGAAAAACACCGATCTCGCCAACTTCCTCGGCGTCATATATGACCCCGCAACCCTGCACGGCGCCCTGTGCGACGCGCGCATGACCACCGCCAACTTCCGGGCAATGCTCGATCTCGGCTTCGTGCCGGAGCCGGAGGTTCACCACGCCAAGAACTACGAAGAAATCAGGGACGCAAAATGAACCAGAGACCCACAAGCCGCGCGCCGGCGCCGCCCGACGAAGCCTACTTCGAGGAAACCACCGATCGCGCCCCCCCGCAGGAGCGTGTCAGCCATCAAGTCCCGGCAGTCGCCACACGGGCGGCGCCGGAGCAGTCGCACAAAGACCCCGCTGCGATCCCGGAACGCGAAAGTGCTCCATTGCCGAAGACCGGTATCGCCACCATCGCCACGGCGATTGCCGCCGTAATGGAGGAGATCAAGCCGGTCGAAAAAACCGGTTGGAACGAATTCCACAAATACTGGCATGCGAGGATGCAAGACCTGTCCACGGCTCTGACGCCGTTGATGGGCAAGCACGGCATCATCGTGTTCCAGAACGAGGTCAGCCGCGATCTGTTCGATGGCGGCAATTTCCTCTCGGTTCGCTACGAGTTCACCATCGTTCACAAGTCCGGTGAAATTTGGTTCGAGCGGCCGATCATCACCGGTGTCAGCCGTTGCCGCGATCGTGGTGGCTTCGACGACAAGGCATTCAACAAGTGTCACACCGCTGCCCGCAAATACTTCCTGATCTCGCTGTTCCAAATCCCGACCGAAGATTCCGAGGATGCGGACAACGACGGCGGGACTGGCAACAGGCCCCGTCCAGGCAGTCAGCAACGGCGCGCACCGGCACCGGATGGCAAGATCGAGCCGCACGCGATCCCGATCAACAACGGTGAACCGCCGGCCGATTGGGCGACACGGTTCGAGAATGCTATCGCCAAGGCCTCCATGGAGGAGGCCGATAAGTGGTACGACCAGAACTTCGCGCAGTTCGAGAAACTGAAAAAGGCCGATGCGATGGTCTACAATCGGCTGGTCAAAGCGATGGATGATCGTAGTGCCTCCGCGACAAGCGATCCGATCAGCAGCGGGCCGCAGAAGGATGCGCCAAAGCCACAGCAGCGAGCCCCACGCCAACCCCGCACGAAGCCGGACGAGAAACCGACATTCGATGTGACGGAGTGGTTCCAGTCTCTCGAAAACGCTTTCTCCGGCTGCGAGGATGTTGACGCCCTGATCGCGGCGCAGGAGAAATACATGGCCCCGGTCAGGGCCGATGTAGGGGAAAAAGACTGGAACAGGGCGACCGATATGGTGCGTGATACCATCAAGCGCTTCACGGAGTAATATGATGACCAAGGTGATTTTTCGTCGGGATGGAGACGTCGCAGTTCCTGCCGACGAGGATTCGCTCGCTGCCCTACGTGGCTTCAAGGATGGTGCCGAATTTCTCGGCATCATCCGCGGAGCCCGCAACCTGGAACAACTCAAGCTGTTCTGGGTGCTGGTCGGGATCGTGGCGGAATCAACCGACCGCGCCAAGACCAGTATCAAGCACGATGCGGCTATCGCTACCAAGTTCGTCGAATATCACTGCGATTACGATGGGAAGGTCCATGTGATCCCGAAGTCCATTGCCGTCGAGAGCATGACGCAGGCGGATTTCGACCAGTTCTTCACCAAGGCAGTCGAGGTCATGGCCGGCTGGATCGGCGCCGAGCACAAAGACCTGATGCGCCGGTTCAACGAAGCTGCCGCCGACAAGCGATATGAAGGAATGCGCCATGGTTGACAATAAACATTGTGGCCGACGCGGCGGCAACTGCCAATGCCAACAAGCGGCGAAATGCATCAATGAACCCACCTCGTCAGAAGCCAATGCTGCGCCGATGACCATAGGAGATCAGCCATGAGCTACGCCCAAGATGTCCGCGACGCGCTGGATAAGATTGACGAAACGCCATTCGGTAAGGTCAGCAAATTGCTGGACCGCATGGCGGATCAAGCGCAGCGTGCCGTAAATGAACATAAAGCCATGAGGGAGGTGCTTGATGGCATCGTCCTTGTTTGTGGACGAACCGGAAATGCTTTCGAGGATTTCGAAGAACAGGCTGAAGTCTACCATCGCGAGACCGGCCACATGCGGCCCGGCAAAGATATGTCGATGGCAAGCGCTGGCAGCGACGACGACCAAGAAATCCGCCGCACAAAATACAATGCGTGGGTCCAGTCCAAGATTGAGGCCGGACGCCTGATCTTGTCGGAGGTGGCGAGATGAAACTCCACATTGCATCGGACGACCACGAACACGCAATTCTCGTCGGTGACGAAGACCATAACGACATCGCAGAGTTTTTCCACAGCGACCACGCAACGGTCGCTCAGAGCTACGAAACCGCGCTGATGCTGGCCCGCAAGCTGGTTGACGACGGCGCCTCCCCCGTAAAGGCAGCGCCGAGTGATATCGAACGCGCGTTCACGGATGCCTACGATGAGGCCGAGTGCGCTTACGACAACGAAGCGCTGCTACAGGCTATTCACGATTTGAAAACCGTAAAGGCAGCGCCGGTGGCGCGACCTTCGGTCAATGAATACGCTTCGAATTACGAATACCGAGGCGATCAAGACTACGTTCCAACAGAAGGCGAGTGCGCCATGATCGAGGACGCGATTGAAGGATACTTATCCCTTTGTGAAACCGCCCTCGCCGCATCGCATTCTCCGAACTCGGAGGTTCACCAAAATCGCGGGCGACATTACGACATCATTCTTGAGGCAATCTCGAACTACGATGAGTGGATGTTGGACGACGACTACAATCCGCAAATTACGCTTGATCGTATCATCAAGCGTATGCGGGAGCGACTGGATATGTCCGATCCTCCGCCGCCTTCGAGAGAGGTGCGGGCATGCGATTTCGTGCACATGCTCCGAGCCCGCGCGGAGTGCATTCGCGCGACCAACTTTGTCCATATCGGAGAACAAGACGCACGCGACTTCGCTCGACTGTTTGATGAAGCTGCGGCGATCATCAACAAATTCGAGCTACAGAAAAACCATGAAGAAGAAATGTATATGGGAGGGTTAGATTGATGGTTGACGCAGAAGAACTCGCGAAGTGCTTTGACTTCGATCAATTGCGCGGTTACTCGCCGATCAAGGGTTTTAACCGGGAAGAACGGCGGGTCATAGCGGCGGCCCTTCGGGAGCTTAACGCATCGCCTTCTCCGAACTCGGGAGAGGTGCGGGACCGATGGCCCGAAATCGACACCGAGCTTTCAGCCTACGTGGCGAAGGTTCGCGCTGATCTGATTGAAGAATGCGCCAAAATTGCTGAGCAGGAACCCGCGACGCACAACGAACGTTGCATCGCTGATCCCCGTGCAGTGAGAAGCAACGTTGCTGACCGTATCCGCGCCGCCCTCTCTCCTTCCCGCGGGGGAGAGGCGTGGCAGTGCAATAACTGCAAAACTCGGTTTGACGTTTATGGCGATATCGGCCGTCCTGCCTGCCCGTATTGCAAAGCAGGCGGCCAGTACACCTACATTGTTCGGCCCCCATGCAAAGGTATGAATTGCGATTGCACCAACGGGCAAGATCACAGCGTTGAGTGTCAAGCGGAACACGCTGCCAACATTGCCGCGTCAGGCTTTGACCCAAGGCTCACGAGTGCGTCCCGTATTGCTTTCGATAAGTGTTCCATCGCTTTTCCTCGTCCTTTTCAAAGAGGTCA
>NZ_JANXNX010000028.1 GCF_025353885.1 Sphingomonas sp.
AGCCGCTCCATCGCCACTGCCGCCCTCCGGTTTCGCTACGCTCCACCTCCGACCGACACTGGCGATGGAGGCAACAATGCACTAACAATCAACACGGACCACTCAGTGGGGGCCGGTCAAGGAGACGTTGAATGCCGTTCAGGAAACACAAGCCGGATGAGATCATCGGCAAGGCGATTATATATATTGCAAACACGGTTAGATGTCTGCCAATAACTTGATTCCGAATTAGGATCTCGACCGTAACTTCTTCCCAATCAAGCCGCTAACAAATCAATTCTAATTAACCATCGTAACCAGTCGTCGTCCGTCCAATTACCCTCTACGACCGAAGGCCGCCTTGATCGGATCGATCGGGATACTGTCGGCACCGGCTTCATGAGGCGCACTGTGACGGAGATCGTCGATTTCCACGTCCGCCAGGCCTGCCTTTTTCCGTGCGCTGTCCCAGCTAGCGTGTAGCGAGCGAAACGGCTTTCGCGTCGTTGGATTGACGATCAGATAAGAACACTCCTCGTAGCGGGGCAGGTCGATTAGCAAGCCTACAGCTGCCGCCGATAGCGTTACCGTGCGGGTATTCGCTGCGACCGCCGCCGGGATGCGCCAAGCCCGTTTTTCCAGATCGATCTGATCCCAACACGCCTCGAACAGTTCACGCTGGCGCGTCCCGGTCATCATTAACAGCGATACGATATTCTTAAGCTGAGGGTTGGGACTTGCCTGCGTCGCTGTATTCAGGCGGGCGACCTCGTCGATCGTCAGCGACCGCTCGCGGGAATTTCGATTAAACAGCGATATGCTCTGAAGCGCTACGTTGTCCGCGGGCAAACCCCATTGCATGGCAAGGACATACATCTGGCCCATGATCCCCTGCAGGCGGCTGACCTTAGCCGGTGAATAACCGTTCTCCCGAACCTTGGCACCAAGCCATTCGGTGATCTGCGTCGGTGCTATTGCGTCCAAACTCAGGTGGCCAAATCGGGGCAGAATATCGTCGTTTAGATAACGCGCGTCAATTTCGCGGCGTTGCCCGTCATTGGCCAGATGATCAAGATAGCGCAACGACAAGGAACGCATCGTCGGCCCGCCCGACCGGCCGATCGCATGCGAACCGCTCTGAGCGTTTACCTCTTCATCCGGGACGGTGTCATGTTCGAAATCGACCTGAATTCGGTCCAATCCAAGCTTGTTGCGCAAGGCTGCGAGGGCTGACTTCTCCCCGAGCTCTGGGACCGGCGTCCTTCCCGCTGAGTTTGGCGACGGCAGGCCAAGCTGGTTTAACAGATACGGGGAAACGCGGTGGCTGGTGCATAATCCGCCTTCGCCGTCGCTGACCATCTGCTGCTCGAACTGGACGCCGTATTTGCCAGTGCGAGTGCGGCGCACGCGGGCAAATGCTAGCTGCCCCTCGCCAAAGTCCAGCAAGAGCAGGCCGCCAACGGGCACGTCCATTAGCCCCTCGATCAGCGCACCCGATTCCGACAGGTTGCGAATCAGCACAGGACGAAAATGGTTGCCATAGATGGCACCAACAGTCCGGTACATCGAAAGCCTGTCCGAACGCTGTTTGGCCGGACCGATCGGGGCCAAGTCCCATTCGCCGTTCGAGAGACGCTCGGTCATCTCGTCAAACGAAACCGCCTTGCTGTAAATAAAGCCCTGGACGTTGGTGACGCGGAGCTTGCGGACGAGTTCCAACTGGTCATGCGATTCTATCCCCTCCGCGGTCGTCTCCATGCCGAGCGCCTCGGCCAGGGCAACGATCGCTGCAATGATTGCCCGATTTCGAGACTTTGGCAGGGTGGCGGCACGCACGAAGCTTTGGTCGATCTTGATCTTGTCGAACGGTGCGGTGCGAAGATAACTCAGCGACGAATAACCGGTGCCGAAGTCATCGAGCGCCAAACGGACGCCGATCCCCTTGAGCGTCGCGAACATCGTGTCGGTTTCGGTCGATTCGCTCAGGAACACGCCCTCTGTGATCTCCAGCTCGAGCCGGTCCGCCGACAGTCCGGATGTTGCCAGCGCCGACAACACAATGCCCGGCAACGCGTTGTTCGTGAACTGAATAGGTGAAACGTTCACCGATACGCGCAAGCCTCCCGGCCACGCGGCGGCATCCTCGCAAGCCTTGCGCAACACCCACTCACCAAGGCGCTCGATAAGGTCTGCTTCCTCGGCGATTGGAATAAAAAGCGCCGGGGAAATCGGCCCGCGCGTTGGATGGTGCCAGCGGACGAGAGCCTCTACGCCCGTAATGCGGTTAGTCGAGGCGTTGACGATTGGCTGATAAAACAGTTTGATCTCATCGTTGCCCAGGGCGTCGCGCAGATCCTCTTCAAGAACGCGCTTCTCCTCGGCGGTCTGGAGCAATTCCTGCGAAAAGAACCGGAACCGCCCTCTGCCGCCGTCCTTGGCGGCGTAAAGGGCCAGGTCGGCATTGCGAATTAGTTCCTCGGACGTGCGGCCATCGACGGGGCTGACGGCGACGCCGACCGATGCGCCGATAATGCAACGGCTGCCCTTGACCGAATAAGGTTGGGAAAGGCTGGCGATGATCCGGTTCGCCAGGTCGCCCAGAGCCTCCCGGTCGTCGCAATTGCGCACGATAATCTGGAATTCATCACCCCCCAGGCGAAAGACGTGCTCACGATCAGCGACGATACGCAGGAGACGGTCGGCAACCTGTTTCAGCAGGTCGTCGCCAGCGGGGTGTCCCAGAGTATCGTTGACCTGCTTGAAACGATCGAGATCGATCAGCATGATGGCGCACGATCGTTTTTGATGTTCAAGAGCGATCAGGTTTGCCTCGAGCGTTTCGGACATGCGTAACCGGTTGGGCAGTCCGGTCAGCGAATCGTACATTGCCAGCATCGATGCATGTTCGGACGTTCTTCGCTGTTCGGTAATGTTGACGCCGCTGCCGCGATAACCTGTGAATTGACCGGCGGCATCGAAATGGGGGCGCCCCGATACTGACCACCAGCGTTCTTCGCTGGCAACGATCCCGCGCAGGGTCAGCTTCTCGAGCTTCGACCTTTTGGTCAGGATGAACGGCAGGGAGCGGGGAGCTTCGGCACTGGTCGCGGCATGCAGGAACAGGTCAGTGAAGGCGACCCCGATGCCGCAACCCGGTTGCTCGCCAAGTAGTGAAGCCACGCCTTCGGTCAGATAGGTGAGGTTTCCGTCGCAGTCAGTCGCCCAGAACCAACCTTGGCCCGACTCTTCATAATTTTCCAGAAGCATCACTCGTTCGGCGCGCGCGGCAGAGGCAAGGCGAGAACCATTTTGTTCGTCGGCTACGGGCGACGTCGCGTCGATGAAGCCATGCTCATGGTTGGCCGGGACTCCGCGCTTGCCTTGCCAGAACCCCAATCTTGCCATTTTCACAATCCGTCGAGACCCACCCACCATGCGGGTTAACGATTCTTCATTTCCGAAGCGTGAAGACGTTCGACTTTGAACGGTTAGGCTTTTGCCCGCTGCAGGTCTTCGCGCGAGTTGATATTGGTGAATACCACCGGAACCGATATGGGGATTGCTCCACAAGCCGCGATCCAGCTTCGCAGAGAGCGATCGAGAGGCGTTTGCAAGTATTGGTCGAGCCGTTCGGACAGGGCGGCGGGCCAGAGGCCGATCAAATGCTGTCCTTTAATTACAGCGGGGCGCCTGGCTCCGTCGGATTGCTCAACGAGCCATTCGGCTAGTTGCGGTGGTATCGGCACAATATCTGCGGCCACCGATAACACCGCGTCATAGCCGTTGAAGTTCGCGAGATGAAGCGCAGCACACAGCCCGCCGAGCGGTCCGAGACCGGTGACCGGTCGATCCCTCAACGCTATCAAATCCTCAAATGTTCGACCGCAGACGACGGACGCCTCTACCTGCACTTTCAGCCCAAGCGCCACGATTTCGATGAGACGGCGACCATCAAGCAGCGCATGCGCCTTGTCACTGCCGAAACGCAGCGATTGTCCGCCCGCGATGATCGCACCAAGAATTCTCATCTCGCGTCCCTATCGCATATTGATCGATGCGGGGAACGAGTTTCCTCGTTCAAAATAGATGTTGCAGCGCAGCACGTAATATGATGCCATGTCTTTTAATCGTTGCGTTAAGCTCTCGCTAACCATCCCGGCGCATTCTGCAATGAGAGTTGGTCGTGTTTTCAAGGGGCAGTCTTATGGGTGCACAGGCAAAATATGCGGACGGCGCGCTGACGCTCTCCGAAATTCGCGAATTCGCGGCTTTCAACAGCGGGACGCAGCGCTACATTCGACGCTCGCTCGACATCGGGCTTAGGCGCGGCGATCCGCTTGGCATCTGGTCTCGTGACATCGTGGAATCGGCCAGCATCAGGGCGCAGCTCAGGATTTACGCGCGCCTCGACAACATTCGTGCCGTGGTTCCCGATGACAGCGGTTTGGACCGTATCGAACCATTTATGGCACCGCTCGTGACGATGACGGCTTTTGATCTGGGGCAGGGGCGGCTCGACAGCTTTGGATCGTACCGTTTCCTTTATGAAAGGCTGATCGGTGCGGGTGTCCGGCCCTGGTTGCCCGGCGCGTTTTGCGCCGCTGCATCGATGCCACATCTGCATCCGGAATTGCGGAGGACATTACTTCAGTCGATCAGCGAAGCGGCGGCCACGGCCCCGGGCTGGTCGAACCGCGAGCCTGGTTTTTATCCCGAGTGGGTCGACAAGGTCGATGTGACGGCACTTCCCCACTAGCCGCGCAGCACGTCGACCATCGGTTCTGCACAGATCGGATAGCCGCGGTCTTCGGGGATACAGAGATGGGGCGCGCCGTCACGGTCCTCGACCCACGGCGTGATGAGATCGGGTGCATAATGTTGGGCATCGGCCCGTGCTGTTTCGAAATCGGCGAACTGGGCGAGGCGTTCCAGGTTGCGACGGGTGGGAAAGATGATCTTGACCAGTCCAGCCCGCGCATCGTCGAGGACCTGCTGCGCGGATGCCCAGAACAAGCGGACATTTTCGGTTGCGTCAACAAGGGCCATGGGAGCTCCACGGGGAAGTTCCGCGAGGTAGAATCGCGCGTCGAAAATCCGCCGTTCGGAAAAGTTCGGACGCCAACGTGCAAATGGCTGAAGCGCCTCAGGCATGATCTCGAGCTGGTGGGCACCCAAGATATCCGCGAACACCTGTCCCTCATGCAAATGAGCCTGTAATCGCCTGGCCATTTCCGCATTGATCGCGCCGCCACCCGCAGTCCGCAACCCGATGACCACGCCCGCTTCCTCGATCGTCTCGCGAATGGCCGCGATGCGCGCGGCGGCGTCATCGAGATCGAGGTGCGGGAAACCTTGCGCCGCCATCATGCGGTCACCAGGATCGACCCGGCCACCGGGAAATACGATGGCACCTGCGGCAAAAGTCATGGATCCGGCACGTTCGACAAAGAGTAATTCGACGGGGTGGGCGCCTCGGCGAAAGACGATCAGCGTAGCGGCGGGGATCGCGGTTTGCATACCGACCTTCTAAACAAGCATTCAGACCCTCGAAAGGTCCTTTAGCCGAGAGAGCGGTCGGTTAGGGCAGGTTCGCGAGCAGCCCGCGCATCGACGCTGCGGCCGTCGCGCTGATACGCACTTGCTGGCAACGGGCATCGTTCGGGTGGGCGCTCCTCTCGAGCAGCCCCTTGCGCTGCATCATGCCAAGGTGGCGGAGCGCGGTGGCATGGGGCGCCGCTGCGCCGATGCACGCGCTCGATACTGTCACCGAACGACCAACCCCATCGGCAATGAACAGGTCGAGCAATATGTCCCAACTGGGTTCGGCAAACAGGCTGTCGTCGAAATGCCGGTTTCGCGCGCGCCGACCGCGATAGATGGCGCGGGCGCGGTCGATTGGGCTGGCCTTTTCCTTGTCTAGCACGCCCCGAACAACATCGATCACCTCGCCATCGATCAGCGCGTCGCCGGGCAGGGCGTCGACAAGGAAAATTGAGCGGTGTCGGCTCATGCCGCTGCCCGGCGAAGGCGTCCGCCGTCAAGCGGTCCCGGACTGTCCCACAGGCCTTCGGGACGGATCAATTGCAGGGGTGGATCGCCAATGTGCAGCGCTCTGTTGGTGTGCGGTATCGTCCCTGCCATCTCGACATAGGGCACCCCGGAGAACGCAAACGTCGGCCGGTCGGCAAGGGCCTGAAATCCGAAACGCTGCCAGAACCCGATCAGGTCGGCGCGGGCATGGCCATAAACGGTGTGGAAGCCCTTGCGCCGTGCATATTCGATCGCAGCGCGTACTAATCGGAACGCCATTGACGAATTGCGGAACTCGGGCCGGACCGCCAGCCGCTCGAACTTCACGAAATCGGCAAAGAAACGGATGCGGATGCAGCCCGCAGGTTCGCCGTCGATTTCGCCGATGATGTGAGCGGCGCAAAAGTCGTTGCCGTCGAACTCCTCTTCGTACGGACAGGATTGTTCAGACATATAGGTTGCGGCCCTGATTGCGAACACGCGCATAACGTCATCCATGTTGCGACCAACGCGGGTCGCCATCGCGCCCGGTTCGATAGATGCGCCGTCACCTACCGCCTGCGGCAGGACAACAAGAATATCGGGCGCGATTCGCGGAAACAGATCGATGCCCGGTTTAAAGCCGAGCCTCTTGAAAACTCTTGCCGCGTGCGCGTTCGCGGCGCTGGCAAACAAAGGCACACCATCGGGTGCAATTTGCGAAAAATGCGCGGTCATCGCGCCGATTACCGACACGAAATTTCGCGGCGCATGAACACACCAAAGGTAAAGCGCGACGGGGCGTTCACCCGCCTGCGTCAGATGGTCCAGATCGGGGTCTGCCCGGTCGAGTCTGTTATTAGTGAGCGCATTCAACCCCTTCACCGTCAGGGGTAGGTAAGCAAGAAGTTCGGTGCTGCGAGGTTCGTCACCGACCATGACTCGGATGGTCTCGGGATTGTGACGTAAAACGCGTTCGATCGTTTCATGCGAAGCGGCCAGGCCCATTGTCTGGCCGACGGTTTCGATCAGGTGCTTTAACTCGGTCGACTTAACCGGAAGCGAAACTTTTGCTGTCCGTCCCGCCTGTTTCTTTACGAGATGTTGAAATTTCTCGCTAAAAGCGACAGTGTTATATCCAGAAGCGCTGCAGGACTTTTCGGCTGGCGCGTGCATTGTCGTTCCCTTGATCGTCGCACAGTCGATAACGGTGCCTGGAGCCAGTCTGTAATGATCTCGCGTCGCACGTCAGTGATCCAAAATGGGACACATGGTGTTCAGGAAATTGCACCATCACCGCGCCGAGTTAACAATCTGGACAAGCTGTCGTGGGACAATTTGCGCTTGTTTCTGGTGGTTGCCGAGGCCGGGAGTTTTCGTGCGGCAGCGAATACTGCGGGTGTTTCGCTGAACACGATCCGGACCAAGATTGAGCGGCTTGAGCGCCAGATCGGCGGCCCCCTGTTCCGGCGCAGCGTCGAGGGCGTGATGTTGACTCAGGACGGCCATGAACTGATGTCGATTGCACGTGAGATGCGCGCGCTGGGGCGTACGACCGAGCGCGTGCAAAGGGGTGCGACGTCGCCCCGGACCTCGCAGGTGCGCATTACCGCGACTGAGGGGATAGGGACATTCTGGCTAATTCCGCGGCTTGTCGAATTCCAAAGCGGCAATCCAGAGATTCGCGTCGACCTCAATTGCGAGATGAACGCGCCCGACGTCCTGTTCCGCGATGTCGATATCGCGGTCCAGTTGGTGCCTCCGACAAGTCCCGACCTGATCGTTCAGCGCGTCGCGACGCTGCACCTGATGCCTTTCGCTTCCGACGGCTATCTTCGTGTGCACGGAACGCCAACCAGCATACTGGACGCCGCGCAGCATCGGCTGGTTTGGCAAGAGGCAGACCAGGTTTCTTCGGATCTGCTGTCCGCCTTTGTCGATCCCAAGGTCCGCGAAACCATCATTGCTGTAAAGACCAATACCAGCTCGGCCCATTACTGGGCGGTGGCGAAAGGTGCAGGGATCGGATTCCTTCCGACTTATGCCCGAGCCCTCAGCCGCAGCACGCACCCGCTCGATATCGGGCTGCATTTGCGGCGCGACGTGTACCTTGTCCACCATCCGGATTCGGTCCGTTTCCCTGAGGTTCGTAAGGCGCTGGACTGGCTAAAACAGTCCTTCGACGCGACGAAGTTCCCCTGGTTTGCCGATGAGTTCATCCACCCGGACGAATTCGAGGAGCGTTTCAACGACAGTGTCGTCGTCAACTTGTTTGAAGGGTTCATCTCGCCACAGCTGGCCAGTGTCTAAGGCGCAGTTGCCAGATGCGATGGCCAGGAAGGCGTCGTTTGCGCCAGTCGTGAACGAAAATACACGCTTGCTGGTTCTTGGCAGCCTCCCCGGCGACCGATCGCTCGCACTCGGGCGATATTACGCGCATCCGCAAAACCAGTTCTGGATCCTGATGTCGGCTGTTGTCGGGTTTGATCTTGTCATGCTGGAGTATGAGGCGCGGTTGGCAGCGATGTTAGCGGCAGGTGTCGGCTTATGGGATGTCGTGGGCAGAGCCTCACGAACGGGTAGTAGCGACGCCGCGATTCGCGACGTCACGGCCAACGACCTGGCCGGTTTGGTGCGTTCGCTGCGATCATTGCGCGCGATTGGATTTAACGGCGGGACGGCGCTTGCCATCGGGCGGCGGCAATTGGCATCGGTTGCAGATACACTTGTGATAGTGGCCTTGCCGTCGAGCAGTCCGCTCCATACAATCGGCGTGGGCGCGAAACAGTCGGCCTGGGACCAGCTGGCAAAGTTTCTTCGCTGAAGCATTAACGCGTTAATAGCGGGCTCAAAGATTGCGGGGGCAACAGGTTTTGCGCACGACAGCAATTGGCAAGGGAAGGATCGAGGCGTTCAGCGATGGCGTCATCGCGATCATCATTACGATCATGGTACTGGAGTTGAAGGTGCCCCATGAAACCGAATTTCTGGACTTGCTCCCAGCGCTCCCGGTGCTTTCCAGTTATGTCTTGAGTTTCGTCTATGTCGGAATCTACTGGAACAATCATCACCACATGTTTCATGTAGCTAAAGGCGTCTCAGGCGCGATCATGTGGGCCAACCTGCATTTGCTGTTCTGGTTATCGCTCATCCCTTTCGTAACGCACTGGATGGGAGAAAACTTTCATGCCACTGCGCCTGTCGCAAGCTATGGCTTCATCCTGATGATGACGGCGATCGCCTATGGCATGCTGGCATCGTTGCTGGCACGCCATGATGGCGCCCACTCCGTCCTTGCCAAGGCGATGGGCAAGGATCGCAAGGGCAACGTCTCGATCATGTTATATCTGGCGGGGATAGCATTCTCCTTTATCAGCACGCCCGTCGCATTGGCGATCTATGTTGGCACGGCGATCGTATGGCTCGTTCCCGACCGTCGCGTTGAGCGCGCCTTGGCCGAAGTCACCTCTGTTAAACCGGGCGGAAACGCGCTTTAATCGCGTTCGGCACTAAAGGATTATCACTTATGCGGACCGTTATCCTTGCAACTCTCGGGATCGTTGGGCTGGCAAATACAGCACAGGCGGCACCTGCGAGCCATCCTGTGGCCGAGACCCAGGCTCTCGAACTTGCCAAGCAGGCGATCGCGTTGCGATCGGTTCGTGGACCGGGCAACCAGGCGCCGCAAGTCGCAGCATTGTACAAGGCGGCACTCGTGACGGGCGGGTTCAAGGACGCCGATGTCACGATCACGCGGGTCGACGACACCGCATTTATCATCGCGCGCTGGCCGGGCAGCGACCCCAAGCTGAAGCCACTCGTGATTTCCGGGCATCTGGACGTGGTGGAGGCCAAGGCTGCGGATTGGAAACGCGATCCTTTCGTGCCCGTCGTGGAGAATGGTTATCTGTTCGGAAGGGGTGCCACTGACATGAAGCTCGACGGCACGATTGCCATCGCTTCGCTGATTGAAATGAAGCGTTCCGGCTACAAGCCACGGCGCGACATCACCATCGAGTTCTCAGGCGACGAAGAGACCGTGATGAAAACAAGCGCGCTGATCGCCGACAAGCTGTCCAATGCCGATCTCGTCCTAAACATCGACGGTGGCGGAGGGACGCTGAACGAGGAAACCGGAAAGCCCGAATATTGGACATGGCAGGGTGCCGAGAAGACCTACGCTGATTTCGAAGCCACGGTGACCAATCCTGGTGGCCATTCGTCGGCACCGCGCAAGGACAATGCCATTAATCAATTGTCGGCGGCGCTGGTGCGAATCGGCGACTATCAGTTTAAGCCTGAGGTGAGTGAACTGACGCGCGCCTATTTCCTGCAAGCGGCCAAATACGAGGATGCGGTAACGGGCGCGGCGATGCGGGCATTTGCTGCCAACCCTGCCGACCCAAAGGCGATCAAGGCGCTGACGGCCAGTCCCTCCACGATTGGCAAGATCGGCACGACCTGTGTGGTCACGATGATCAACGGTGGCCATGCTATCAACGCCCTGCCGCAACGGGTGTCGGCCAACATCAACTGTCGCATTTTCCCGGGACACAAGCCCGACGACATCATGGCGGAACTCCAGCGGGTGGCGGCGGACACGGCGGTGACGTTCAGGAACGTAACAGAGGGCTCGGTGCCCAACGACGCATCGCCAATGCGACCTGATTTCATTGCGGGCGTCGAGAAGGCGATGAACAAGGTCTACCCGGGCGTGCCGGTCTTCCCGAGCCAGTCTTCAGGCGCCAGCGACAGCATGTGGTTTCGGTATCACAAGGTCCCGAGTTATGGAGCAAGCCCGGTCTTCATCAAGGATTCGGATGAATTCAGCCATGGCCTCAATGAGCGCACGCCGATATTCAATATTGCCCCTGCGATAACCTATTATCTGTCCCTGTTTACGGACTTGTCGAAATAGTCATGGCGCAGGGCAGCGCGGCAGCGTCGATCGCGGCAGGTATCCACGATCCCCTGTTGATGGAAGCCGCGTTGGCGCTTCACGACAATCGGCTTTCCGATGCAGAGCCCCTGTTGCGTCGACATTTGAAAGCCGATCCATTTGACGTGGCGGCCATGCGGATGCTGGCTGAGCTGGCAGGGCGAATCGGTCGTTACTCCGACGCCGAGAACCTGCTTCGACGGGCACTGGAACTTGCACCCGAGTTCGGCGCGGCCCGGGCCAATCTCGCGACGTGCCTGTATCGGCAAAACCGGCCGACGGATGCGATTGCCGAACTCGACCTGTTGCTGGTCGAGGAGCCCCGACATCTCGGCCACACTAACCTGAAAGCGGCGGCGCTCGGCCGGATCGGCGGTTTTGAGGAAGCTATCGGACTTTACGAAGATGTGCTGTCGAAGCGGCCCGAACAACCGAAGGTTTGGATGAGCTACGGCCATATGCTGAAGACTGTCGGTCGTCAGGAAGATGGCGTGGCTGCCTACCGGCGCGCGATCGCCATCGAACCGACGCTCGGCGAAGTGTGGTGGAGCCTCGCCAATTTGAAGACGGTAAAATTCAGTCATGCCGATATCGAAGCAATGCTGGCCGCCGTGGCTACGCAGGGTCTGACTGACGAGGACCGGTTCCATCTCGATTTCGCGCTGGGAAAAGCCCTGGAAGATCAGCGTGAGTATCGACTTTCGTTCGAACATTACGCCGCAGGCAACGCCCTCAGGCGCGTTTCGCTCGACTATCAGCCCGCGGCGATTACGACCCTGGTCGACCGGACCATTGCCATCGCTACTCCCCGGTTTTTCCGGGAACGCACCGGGCAGGGAAGCGTGGCGCGCGACCCGATCTTCGTGCTTGGCATGCCGCGTGCCGGCTCGACGCTGATCGAGCAGATCCTGTCGAGCCACAGTCAGGTCGAGGGAACGTCGGAACTGCCCGACATTGCGCTGCTTGCAATGCGCGGTCCTGATTATCCGCAAAGGCTGGCTGCACTTGAGCCCGACACCCTGCGCAAACTGGGCGATAACTATATTGAACGGACGCGGGTCCAGCGGCAAACGGACAAGCCGCTGTTCATCGACAAGATGCCCAACAACTGGGCGCATGTCCCCTTTATCCACTTGATTCTGCCGAATGCCATCATCATCGACGCGCGCCGCGACCCCCTCGATTGCTGCTTCTCGAACTTCAAGCAACATTACGCGCGCGGCCAGGCGTTCAGTTATGCACTCGACGACATGGCGCGTTATTATTCGGATTATGTCCGGCTGATGAGCCATGTCGATGCGATACAGCCGGGCCGCGTTCACCGCGTGATCTATGAAAACATGGTCAACGACACCGAGGGCGAGGTCCGCGCAATGCTGGCTGCCTGCGGCCTGGAGTTTGAGGAAAATTGTCTCCGGTTTCATGAAAACGACCGCGCCGTCCGGACCGCATCCTCGGAACAGGTGCGCCGCCCGATCAACCGCGATGGCATTGCGGCATGGCGCAATTTTGAACCTTGGCTGGGGCCCCTGAAAGAAGTGCTGGGGGACGAGGCAGCAACGCCTGAACTTCAGGGTTGGTGATTTTCCGGTTGTGTCATAATTACCACGCCGGAAAGTCAATTCCGCACCGCGGCAAATTGTAATTGACCCACGTCGACAGCCGTAACACCTTCGCCATGAAAATTGACCTTGGGGGGTTTTTATGAAGACGCGCCGTACGCTGATCGCTGCCTTTTTTGCTACGACGATGCTTGCCTCCACTCCGGCTTTTGCCCAGACTCCCGCTGACACTCCCGAGCCGGGACTGGGAGACGACATCATCGTCACCGCGCAAAAGCGTGAGGAAAATATCCAGAACGTGCCGATCAGCATCCAAGCCCTCGGCACGAGAAAGCTGGATCAGCTTAATGTCGCTGATTTCAAGGATTACGCCGCGCTCCTGCCGAGCGTGACGTTCCAGGCGTCGACGCCGGGCTCGACGAAAGTTTATATGCGTGGCGTCGCCTCGGGTGGCGATGGCAACCATTCGGGATCGCTGCCCAGCGTCGGCATTTATCTGGACGAGCAACCCGTCACGACCATCGACGGCGCGATCGACATCCATATCTATGACATTGCCCGGATCGAATCACTATCGGGTCCCCAGGGCACGCTTTACGGCGCTTCGTCAGAAGCCGGGACCATCCGGATCATTACCAACAAGCCATCGACGGCCGGTATCGAAGCACGGGTCGATGTCGAGGGCGAGAGCGTCGCCCACGGCAAGCTGGGTGGCAAGGTCGAGGGGATGATAAATCTCCCAATTACCGAAAACGCTGCGATCCGTGCCGTCGGCTGGTATCAGCACGATGCCGGGTTCATCGACAATGTTCCCGGAACGAGAAGTTTTCTTCCTGTTCCCGGGGGCATCACTGTCAACAACGCCGCGGTGGTAAAAAACAACATCAACGATGTCGACACGGCTGGCGGTCGGCTCGCGCTTAAAATCGACCTCGACGATAACTGGACGGTCACGCCGACGATCATGGGGCAGGATCAGCGTAGCCACGGCCGCTTTGGGTACGATGCCACGCTCGGCGACTTGAAAGTCCAGACGTTTTACCCGGAACGCAATCACGATCGCTTCATCCAGGGAGCGCTGACGATTGCCGGCAAGGTCGGCAATTTCGACCTGACCTATGCGGGGGCCTATCTCGAACGCAAGGTCAACTCGGTTACCGACTATACCGACTATGCCGAGGCCTATGATCGAGCTTATGCAGCTGACGGGGGCAACGCCGGCTTTTTTTCATTCATCGACGACGCCGGTAATACCATCGATCCACGCCAGCGGATCGTGGCGTACGACAAATTCACCAAACTGAGCCAGGAATTGCGTGTTGCATCGCCACAGGACGCCCGCTTCCGCGTCGTCGCAGGACTTTTCTATCAGCGCCAGACGCACTTCATCTTCCAGGATTACAAGGTTGCCAATTTGGCAGCAAATCGATCGGTAAATGGTTTGCCGGGCACACTTTGGCTGACCGAGCAGGATCGCGTCGACGCCGATTATGCGGTGTTCGGTGAGGCGAGTTTCGATATTCTGCCCAATCTCACACTGACTGCCGGGGGCCGCGGGTTTATCTATGATAATTCGCTTTACGGCTTTAACGGGTTCGGCCTTCCCAGCGCGGTCGGAGGACCGGGCGTCGGGCGCTGTTTCAGGGATGCCGCGGGCAACCTTGTTACCCAAGGTGCCGTCGCGCAGAGCCCCTGTACCAACGTCGGCACGCAGATTTTCGACAACAACGGCAATGCCACGACGACGATCGTACCCAAACGGGCAAGCGGTCAGGGATTCACTCATAAGGTCAACCTGACGTGGAAGCCTGCCGAAGATATCCTGCTCTACGGCACATGGTCGCGGGGTTTTCGTCCTGGCGGCATCAATCGGCGTGCGGGGCTCGACCCTTATGGGGCCGACTTTCTGACGAACTATGAAATAGGGTTCAAGACTTCGTTCTTCGACCGCAAGCTCCGCATCAATGGCGCGGTTTTCCGGCAAGACTGGAAGGCGTTCCAGTTTGCTTTCCTCGGCCAATTCAGCCTGACTCAGATTCAGAACGGACCCGATGCCCGTATCAAGGGGGTTGAGGCCGACATCAACTGGCAGGCGTTCCCAGGTCTAACCTTGACCGCCAGCGGCGCCTATACCGATGCAAAAACGCGGACGACCTTGTGTAGCAGTACCGATGCCGTTCCTAATTGCGGCACCCCGGGCAACAGCGTAACCGCACCAAAAGGCACCAGCCTGCCCATTACGCCGAAGTTGAAGATAAGCGGCATTGCGCGATATACCTGGGATATGGGCGAGGCAAAGCCCTATGTTCAGGCCCTTGTTGCGCATCAAAGCTCGGCACCTTCGGCGCTTCGTACTGCGGACCAGCTTGCGCTCGGGCAGTTGACAGCCTTTACGACGGCTGCCTTCAATCTGGGTGCCGAGTTCGGCAAATATTCTGCCGAATTGTTCGTCGAGAACGCGTTTGACGAGCGTGGCCAACTGTCCCGCTACCAGCAGTGCAGCATTTGCACGAAGCGAACCTATATCGTGCCGGTAACCCCCAGGACGATCGGGTTCAGGCTGGGAGCGAAGTTCTGACGTCGGAGTAAGCGGTTTGGTGGATCGCTCGCGAAGTTGGCGTGCGTGCTTTTGACGTAGTCGCGGTATTGCGGTTCGATGCGTAACCGAGATGTGAACTTTATTAGGATCGCCCGCGACGGCGAACGCACGCCGATCATGCGTGCCGTCGCCGTCGAGGCGCCGATCGCGATCGAGATCAATGGGATCGGCTACGCGGTAATGATGGCGACGCCGGACGACCTGATCGATTTCGCCCATGGCTTTGTCTGGAGCGAGCGGCTGGTCGAAGAAGCGGGTGAAATCCTGACGGTCGAGCCAGTAACCACGGCAATCGGTCACCGCCTGAGGATCGAACTGATTCCCGAACGCAGCGAGCGGTTGTTTGAACGATTTCGACACCGCGTTTCGGATTCCTCGTGCGGCATGTGCGGGATAGAAAACCTGGAACAGGCAATTCGTCCCCTGCCGCGAGTGACCGAACAAGAGACGGTTGCCGATAGGGCACTCTTTCGCGCGCTAGGCCACTTACGCGAGCGGCAACCACTAAATCTCGCAACGGGGGCGGCCCATGCCGCAGCGCTTTGCAACCGCGAAGGCTTAATCCTTGTGGTTCGCGAGGACGTCGGTCGGCACAATGCGTTCGATAAGCTTATTGGTGCGATGCTTCGGGGCGGTTTGACCTGGGGCAATGGGTTTGCGCTGCTGTCGTCGCGCTGTTCTTACGAACTGGTCGAAAAGGCGGCTTTGAGCGATTGCCCGACCCTGGTCACGATTTCCGCGCCGACCAGCCTTGCCGTCGAGCGGGCAAGGGCAACCGGGATCAGGCTGATCGTGCTTGCGCGGTCGGACTCGGTGTTGACCCCGGACTGAAGGTCAGACGCGAATGCGAACCGGGACGGATTTGGCCGCAGGCACATGACTCTCCTCGGCAAAATGTTCCACTGGCATCAGTACGTTGCATTCGGGATAATAGGCACCGAGGCATCCTTGTGGAATACTGTAGGGCATCACGATCAATCCCTCGCGGACGCGCGTAATTCCGTCGCCAGCGTCGCTTTCAAGGGCGACGATCTGCCCCTCGCGCAATCCGTCACGCGCAATATCATCCGAATTCATGAACAGGACGTCCCGCGTTCCCTTCACGCCGCGGAACCGATCGTGATAGCCATAAATGGTGGTGTTGAACTGGTCGTTCGAACGCAGGGTCATCAGGCGATAGCGGCCTGCAGCGTCGTCGAACCCGGTGGCGGAAAGTCCCGATGGTACGAGGAACTCGGCCTTACCGGTTTTAGTGAGCCAGATCCGCTCGGCCGCTTTGTTGCCCTTCCAGAAGCCGCCCGGCTGGAACATGCGCTTGTTGAAATCGGGAAAAACCAGCGGGTAGGTTTCTTCGATGGCGTCGCGGATCGTCGAATAATCGGCAACCCACGCATCCCAGTCGACCTTCGGGTTGGGCGACAGGATCTGGTTGGCGATACCGGCAACGATGGCCGGTTCGGACAGAAGATGGGGGCTGGCGGGCTGCGCCTTGCCCTTCGAGCCATGGATGCAACTGGTCGAATCCTCGACCGACACCGCTTGCGCACCCGTTGCCTGCATATCGCTTTCGATGCGCCCAAGGCAGGGCAAAAGGTAGGTAACTGCGCCCGGAAACAAGTGGTTGCGGTTGAGCTTGGTAGCGACCTGGACCGAAACCCGTAGATTGGTCCACGCAGCTTCCATCGCTTTGGTCTCCGGCACCGCGCGTAGGAAGTTGCCGCCGAGAGCGATGAACGCCTTGACCGAACCGTCGATCACGCCGCGACAGCTTTCCACGGTGTCGAGTCCCTTGGTGCGGGGCGGCGAAAAACCGTATTGTTCGGCGAGTTTATCGACGGGCACCAGTTCGGTCTTTTCGGTGATCCCGACCGTGCGTTGTCCCTGCACGTTCGAATGACCGCGTACGGGGGTGGGGCCAGCGCCCGGCTTCCCGATGTTGCCGCGCATAAGCAGGAGGTTGACGACCATGCGAACATTTTCCACGCCCTTGACGTGCTGGGTCAGGCCCATGCCATAGATTGCGAGCACCGCCTTTGACTTCGCGTAAATGCGCGCGGATTGTTCTAGTTCGTCCTTCGACAAGCCGGACTCGCGCAAGATGGCTGCCCAATCGGCCGCTCGCACAGCCGCGAGGAATTCTTCGAAGCCGCTGGTATGTTGCTCGATGAAGCTGTGATCGAGGACGGGCGCATCACCGTTCGCTTTTGCCTCGTCGTCCCATTCAACAAGAAACTTCGCGATGGCCATCATCGCCGCGATATCGCCGCCCGCCTTTACCTGATGATATTGTGTCGAGATGTTGGTTTCGCGCAGCGTCGCCATTTCAAACGGGTTCTGCGGATCGGTAAAGCGCTCAAGCCCACGCTCGCGAAGCGGGTTGAAGGTAATGATCTCGACGCCACGCTTCCTGGCGGAGCGGAGGTCGTGCAACATGCGCGGGGAATTTGATCCAACATTCTGACCAAAGAATAAGATCGCGTCGCACAGCTCAAAGTCTTTGAGCTGGGTCGTGCCCACGGGGACGCCGATCGCCGCCTTCAGCCCCACCGATGTCGATTCATGGCACATATTCGAACTGTCAGGGAGATTCTGGTTGCCGAACATCCGCGCCATCAGGCCGTACATGTAAGACGCCTCGAGGCTGGTCCGACCTGACGAGTAAAACACGACGGACGGCGGCGCGAGTTGCTTCAGCTCCACACCGATCTCACGAAATGCCTCGTCCCAACTGACTGCGACATATTTATCGGACTGCGCGTCATAGCGCAGGGGATGTGTCAGCCGGCCATGTTGTTCGAGGTCGTAATCGCGCCAGGTGCGCAATTCGGTGAGCGTATGTTGCTCGAAAAACTCGGGCGTGGTGCGCAGCGTCGTCAATTCCCATGCGGTCGCCTTTGCCCCCTCTTCGCAGAATTCGACTGGGTGATTGTTGACAGGTTTCGGCCACGCGCAACTCACGCATTGAAAGCCGGTGGGCTTATTCTGGCGGACGAGTTCACGCAAAGCCTCAGGCGACACTTTTTCGCGAGGCAGGATTTCAGCAAGCGAGCGCACTGATCCCCATCCACCGGCTGGACCATCGAACGGTGTGAGGTCGGGTTTGTCGCTGTTCTGCTTCGCCATATCGCCCTACCTGCCAATTCTTGTCTTATTCCAACATAGACGACCGCACGACGTTCCGCATCAGCCAACCGACACAGCTCTATTTCAAGGAGGCACCTACGCTACCACATCGCGTCGTTAGGGCTGTTGGCTTCCTCACAATTCTGTAAGAATATATACGCTGGAGGCCGCAACACTACCATTATCGGATTGACTTTCGCAATGTCCCACCGCACCCGTTTGGCATGTTAAGGGCGCTTATCCGTCACCTGTTCTTGTACGCGGTCATTTTTGGCCTCGCGGGGCAGGATGTGGCCAGCGCTTCGACGCCATGCCACGAAATGGCGCCGACCCAAGCGTCAGCTATGACTGATATGCCCGACTGCGCTGGCATGCGCGATGTTCCCAGTGGCAAGGTTCCTTGTAAGGATATGTCTTTGGGTTGCTTCGCCATGGCGGGCTGTTCCGCCGTCGTCGCGCTCGACGCACAGCCCTTCGTCGCTCGGTCTTTGTCGAGGCCGGTTATGGCGACATGGCCGACGACTTCGATGCTAATCGGCCGTGACACTGCCCCGGAGCCCGATCCCCCCTCGCTCTTCGACTGAATTAATGCGCGAACACTGACGTAGTCAGCTTCGCACCTGTTTTTTCTCGTCGAGGAACTTCGAAATGAAGATGATGTGGGCGGTCGCGTGCGCGGTCGGCACGCCGGTTTGGGCAACGACTGCGTTTGCCGCGCCGCTAACCTATGATGCAGCACTGAAGCGCGCTGGCGACGCGCCGAGCCTGCGCGGGCGCGATGCCAGCGTTGCGGCTGCACTGTCATCGGCAATCGCGGCCGACCGCCTGCCTGACCCGACGCTCGACTTCGGGATTAAAGATTTTCCGGTAACTGGCGCCGACGCTGGCACGCTCAACCGCGACAATTTCACCATGAGAACGATTGGCATCAGTCAGCAGTTCACAAACCCGGCCAAGCGCCATGCTCGTGCGGCGATGGCGGCGGCGGGTATCGGTGTGGCCGATGCCGACCGCATGATCGAGGCGCGTTCAGTCCGCCTGGAAACAGCTGTTGCCTGGATTGACCTTTATTACGGCCAGAAGCGCCTGGCCCTTTTGAAGTCACTCGATGCGAGCCTGGACGACCTGCAAAAGAGCCCGACCGCCCTTTGTTGCAGATATTATGCGACGCGGACGGTCACCGGTGTTCCTATCTCGGAGAACCGATTGAGGATTGCAGCACGGATTTTGAGCTCGGTAATCTGACGATCGAAGGTGCGGGCGACAACGCGCTGACCCAAGAGTTTGAAGCAGTGCATTTTGGTTTCGGCCAGACTGCGACGATGATAGCCGCTCCACTTTTTCCAGATGGCACGACCAAGCCGCTTTGTTACGCGTAGCGTTTCATTGCGTGCATCGACGCCGGGGCCGCCTTTCGTCCAGGGTTGCCCGTTGCGGCGGACCGGGATGACCGCATTGGCACCGCGCCCGGCAATAGCGGCATGGCAGTCCTGGTATCATAAGCGCCATCACCGCCGACGCTGAGTATCTGCTCGTCTCCTGGGATTTGCGCCAGAAGATCGGGTAGCGTCGGTGCATCGCCAATAGCATTCGTCGTGACCTCAATGGCCCTGATATCAAGCGTTCCAGCATCAATCCCGAGATGCACCTTGCGCCACTGGCGACGGTAGGATGCGCCATGTTTGCGCGTCTTCCACTCGCCTTCCCCCGTCATCTTGATCCCGGTGCTGTCGACCAGCAGGTGCAATCCGCCCGAGCTGGCCCGCCCGCCAAGGTTGACCTTCAACGTCTTCTGGCGTCGGCACAGCGTCGTGTAATCCGGCACAGGCCAATCCAGTCCCGCCATTTTGATCAG
Source organism: Sphingomonas sp. (assembly GCF_025353885.1). Taxonomy (GTDB): domain Bacteria; phylum Pseudomonadota; class Alphaproteobacteria; order Sphingomonadales; family Sphingomonadaceae; genus Sphingomonas_O. Next base: position 20,067 of record NZ_JANXNX010000028.1, read on the forward strand.
GCTCGCAACCAACCCCGTCACTTGCCGCAAAGGCAGGTTGAACAGCGTCTTCAGCGTCAGGCACAGCTCGATCGCGCTGTCTGAAAACCGCATCGGGCGACCAGGACGACCACAAGGCACCGAGAGCCAGTGCATCTCTGGATCAAACCATATTTCCAGCGACCCACGGCCCTTGAGTGCCGCATTATACTCAGGCCAGTTCGTCGTGCGATACACAGGTCCGGAAGGTTCGGGCATCACGCCCTTCTATCCCGCTCGATTCCCTGCGTGAATCCCCAACGTCAGTTTTGCAACAAAACCGATTTTATCCTGCTTATGCCGGTTCTGAGGATCGAACAGCTATATCTCAGCTATCGCACAAAATGATGGGTATCGAACGATTCCATTACGACTGGTTTGGGCTAGCGAATATGGGATAGCTGTCCTTGCACTACGCGGCACACCCGGCAGCTCGCGACCAAAGCCAGTCGTTCAGATGCGCTTCGACGAACGTCCGCTCGTGGCGGAAGCCGCCTATCGGGTTGGTTGAAACTGTCGATCTGGAGCGCGCCCAATCTTGCCTTTCCAGCGATTGCCACGCGACTGCGAAACTGGCCGTTAAAGCCGCTTGCCGCATCTCATAACTCCGTATCCAGTAGACCGGTTCGGGAAACTTCAATTGGGAAAGGATTTTGGGAAAACTTTAATTGGCACGAACCCGCATCGTGTTTATTGATAACCGGTATTGCTCATCTAACCTTCCTTTTTTTTGAAAGAGCTTCCGCCGCGCCGAGCGTAAAACTACCGCTATATGATTCAGCAAGACGATCAATAATTGGACAATCGGGCCGGTAATCGCCGTGACAGGTGCGGGCCAGTTCCGTCAGGGAACGACGCATTGCGTCCAGAGAACGGGCCTTCCTGCCCAGCTCGCCCGCCCTTGTTTCAGCAAGTACCTTCACTTCGGCGCTGGACCGCTCGCGATCGGACCAGAGTCCCAGCAGCGTGCGAATTTCATCAATCGGAAACCCGATGTCGCGTGCGTTGGCGATGAACCGCAAGCGGTGAACATCGGCGTCGCAATAGTCGCGGTAGCTCCCACGCCGGGGCGGCGCAGGCACAAGCCCTATCTTCTCATAGTGGCGCACCATGCGTTGAGACACGTCGCTGGCGTCCGACGCCGCGCCTATGTTCACAGCTTGACCGCGTTGAGCCGCAGCGCGTTGAGGACGACGGTGAAGGACGAGAGCGCCATCGCCGCACCGGCTAGCATCGGCGACAGCAGGATACCCGCAAGCGGGTAGAGCACTCCAGCTGCAACCGGCACGCCGATCCCGTTGAACAGGAACGAGAAGAACAGGTTCTGGCGGATGTTCCGCATCGTGGCGCGGGCCAGCTTGCGCGCCCGCACGATCGCCGAGAGATCGCCGCGTGTAAGCGTCATGCCGGCGCTTTCGATCGCGACGTCCGTCCCCGTTCCCATCGCGAGACCGACGTCGGCAGCGGCCAGCGCCGGGGCGTCGTTGATGCCGTCGCCGGCCATTGCGACCTTGGCGCCGCTCGCTTTCAGCTCGCCGATGATACGCGCCTTGTCTTCCGGCAGGAGATCGGCGCGCACATCATCGAGACCGCCTACGGCGCGCGCGACCGCATCGGCCGTCCCCCGATTGTCGCCGGTGAGCATGACGACGCGCAGACCCTCCTTGCGAAGCGCGGCAATGGCGTCGCGCGCAGAGGCGCGCACCGGATCGGCGACCGCGAGCAGACCAGCGAGAGCGCCGTCGATCGCGACCAGGATGACGCCCGCCCCTTCGCCACGATGACGATCGGCCGCGGCATCGAGCGGCTTGGGATCAGCGCCGATCCGGCTGATTTGCGCCGTGTTGCCGATCACGACCGAGCGGCCGTTCACCGTGGCGCTGACCCCCAGGCCGGTTTGCGAGGCAAAGTCCGCGACCGTGCCGAGCTGGAGCCCACGTTCCTTCGCGGCGATGACGATCGCATGGGCGAGCGGGTGCTCGGATTGTCCTTCGACGGCCGCGGCAAGCGCGAGCATGTCATTTTCCTCGACCGCGCCGACTGTCTCGACCGCGATCAGCTTGGGCTTGCCTTCCGTGAGCGTGCCCGTCTTGTCGATCACGAGCGTATCGACCTTCTCCAGCCCCTGTAGGGCTTCCGCGTTCTTGACCAGCACGCCGGCAGTCGCGCCGCGCCCGGTGCCGACCATGATCGACATGGGCGTGGCGAGCCCAAGCGCGCACGGGCAGGCGATGACCAGCACGGCGATGGCATTCAGGATGGCATGGCCCATTCGCGGCTCAGGGCCGACGAGCGACCAGGTGATGAACGTCGCAATCGAGATCAGCACCACCAGCGGCACGAACCATCCCGAAACCCGATCGGCGACCGCCTGAATCGGTGCGCGGCTGCGCTGCGCTTCCGCGACCATGCGGACGATGCGCGCGAGCATCGTATCCGAGCCGACCGCGCGCGCTTCCATGACCAGGCTACCCGTGCCGTTGACGGTGCCCCCGGTGACAGCGGCATCAAGTTCCTTGAAGACGGGCGCGGGTTCGCCGGTGAGCATGGATTCATCGACCGAGGAGCGGCCTTCGACTACCACGCCATCAACCGGGATAGCTTCACCAGGGCGAACCCGGAGCCGGTCTCTGACCGCCACGTCGGCAAGACCGACTTCTTCCTCGGTCCCGTCGTGCCCGATCCGGCGTGCCATTTTGGGGGCCAAGTCCATGAGGGCGCGAATTGCGCGCCCCGTGGCGGCGCGCGCGCGCAGTTCGAGCACTTGCCCGAGCAGCACCAGCGTCACCACGACGCCGGCAGCCTCATAATAGACCGGGACCATGCCCCCGTGCATTCGGAAGGTTGCCGGGAAGAGGTCGGGAGCGAGCGTCGCCACGAGGCTGTAGAGAAATGCCGCACCCACGCCGAGAGAGATCAGCGTGAACATGTTGAGGTGCCAGGTGCGGACCGAGGTCCAACCCCGCTGGAAAAACGGTAAGCCGGCCCACAGTACGATCGGCGCGGTAAGCGCGAGCTGTACCCAGGGAGAGGCCGCAGGGCCGACGACATGCAGGCCCGTCATTTCGGCAAACATCGAGACGATCAGCAACGGGATCGTAAGGGCACCGGCTACCCATAGTCGGCGCGTGAAATCGACCAATTCCGGATTGGGCGTGTCATCGAGCGAGGGTTCTTCGGGTTCGAGCGCCATGCCGCAGATCGGACAGGTGCCCGGCCCTTCCCGGCGAATTTGCGGATGCATCGGGCATGTCCACATCGCCCCAGGCGTCGCCATGGGTTCGGCGCGCGGGTTGTCGCCGAGATAGGCATCCGGCTTTGCGATGAACTTCGCGCGGCATCCAGCGCTGCAAAAATGATAGGGTTTGCCGGCGTGTTCGGAATGATGC
>NZ_JANXNX010000007.1 GCF_025353885.1 Sphingomonas sp.
TGTCGTCGTTACCAAAAAACTATCACACACCGTTGAGTTCGGTTGTTGATAAAGTTAATACACGAATTCAGCTAAGTGATTGTTAATATTGAAATAAGTCCGGATTTGTAATCAGGGGGTCGCGAGTTCGAACTTTGCAGCCGGCACCATTGAAATCAATCGCTTAGCGGCCTCTTTGCGGGTTTTATTCTGACGTCCATTCTGACAGTTTCGCCCATCCGCTTGATGTGTTCGCGACGAACGGCGGCGATATGAGCGGCTTTTTCAAGGCAGTCGCCGCACAGATGACCGCCGCATAGGGCAGCTCGTGACGCATACCAATGCCACGGATAAGTACTTGCCACAAATTTGCCATTTCAACATCGATCAGGTTGTTGTCGATAATGCTTTCAGATGATCGTCGCTGCTCTGAACAATTCCAATATAGACATAAACAATTGGCTGTAATTTATCAGTAATACCCGCGTCACACATTCTGGTTAACGGTTTGGGCACATCACGCGATCGGCGTGATTGCAACAGGGGTTACAACATGCCGACTTATAATGGGACGAGCGCTGCAGACAGTTTCACCGCAACGACGGCCGAAGATTGGGCCATTTTCGGCGCAGGCGGCGCGGACACGCTGACCGGGGGCGCTGGGAACGATGCGATCCACGGCGGCACCGGCAACGACATTCTGAGCGGCGGCGCGGGCAACGATATTTTCTTTGTAAACCCCGGCTCTCTTGAGGGGATCGACAGCTATGCTGGCGGGCTCGGCATCGACGCCATCGTTGCGACCGGCGACAACGCGATCATCGGCATCAGCACGATCTCGGGCGTCGAAGAAATCAACGCGGCGGGTTTTGCCAACGTCAAGATCAAGGCCGCCCCAACCGGGTCAGTCCTGGATTTCACCAACGTCAACCTGGTTGGCATCGCCGAAATCGCCGGCGGGGGCGGCAGTGACCGGATCACCGGTTCGGCAGGTGACGACATCATCTCTGGCGGCGGCGGGCTGGATATTCTCAACGGCGGGGGCGGCAACGACACTTTCCTCGTGGGCACGACCAATGGTTTCACGCGCTTCAACGGCGGCACCGGGACTAACGACATTCAGGCCACCGCGGACAACACCGTGATCCACATTCAAAGCATTGCCAACGTACAGGAAATCAGTGCCGGTGGATTCGGTAACGTCACGATCAGCGGCGCGACGGACAGCGACTTGCTCAATTTCTCCAACATCACGCTGACCGACATAGCCGCGATCAACGGTGGCGCGGGCGACGATACGATCATCGGCAGTGCCGGTGACGATTTTATCAATGGTGGCATCGGCAATGACCGTCTCTATGGTGGCTTGGGTTCGGACACGATCAACGGTGATGCCGGCAACAATGTGTTGAACGGCGGCGCGGGCGACGACTTCCTGCTCGTCAACACCAAGACTTCGCTTAACAGCTACATCGGTGGCGCGGGCTTCGACACGGTCCAGGCCAATGCTGACGACACGGTTATCCTGGTTACCACCGGTTCGCTTTCCGGGATCGAGGTGATCACTTCGGGCGGTTTCGGGAATGTGACAATTTCTGGCACAGCGGGCGTCGATGTGATTGACCTGCGGACAATTTCGATTGCCGACGGCGAGATTGCGCTGATCGACGGCAAGGATGGCAACGACACGATCTATGGCACCAACGCCAATATCAACACTGGGACGACTGGTGCGGACGTGATCGTCGGCGGCACCGGCGACGATAGGATCATCGGCGGTTCGGGTGACGATACCATCGATGGCGGTGCCGATTTCGATTATCTCGATGGCGGCGCGGGCTTTGACACAGTACATGGTGGCTCGGGCGACGATACGATCGTTGCCAGCGGTTCGGATTTCCTTTTCGGCGATGACGGAAACGACCTGTTCCTCGTCAAGGCCGGAAATGGCGTCAACAATTTTGACGGTGGTGCCGGGGTCGACACGATCCTTGCCGGATCCAACACCAATATCGGCATCGAGACGATAACGGGTGTCGAAATCATCGATGGCGCCGGTTTCGCCAGCGTCAACATCGTCGGTCTGTCGACGGGCGGCACCCTCGACTTCACCAATGTCGAGTTGCGGGGGATCAAGAGCATCATTGGCAGCGCAAGTGCCGATGATTTCACGGGTTCGGCGGGGAATGATACCATCCTCGGCAATGGTGGCGACGACATTATCCACGGCGGCGCGGGAGCCGATATCATCAGCGGGGGCAACGGCCTCGACGTGCTGACCGGCGGCGCAGGGAATGATGTCTTCAAGGACACAAGCTTGAACCTGGCGGGCGACACGATCAGCGATTTCAGCTTTGGCGACAAAATCGACGTCACCAATTTCGCTTTCTCGGCCGCGGTAACCTTGGCGTTCGATAAGGCTACCAACACACTTTCGATCGACCCGGACGGCGCAGGTATCCGCAAAGCTTTTGCTGTCACCGTCCTCGGCGGGCTTGACGTGTCGAACTTTCACGCCGTTTCGGACGGAGCAACCGGTACGTTCATCGAATATGTGAGCAGCATCCAGCCGGAGCAGCAGAGCACCAGCGTACACAGTGCGGATTATCATCTGGTCTAATCAGGCCCATTCGACTGCGATTAGTGAAACAGGGGCGTGTCAGCAGCACGTCCCTGTTTTTTTGCTTTCAAGATTGTCCTCTTTTCAATCGATCGGTGCATATGCGAAAAATGCGGATCAGACCCATCGACAGATCGGCCAACAGGTAGACATGAAAGTGTAGCAATGAGTGCCTAACAGCGGCTTTAACCGACCGCCCAGTTTTTTCACGTTGCAGGCGGCCTATAAAATTCGGAAACGCCAACCCATGATCGGATCCAGCCACCGTGGCCGCGTTTTCCAGAACCAGTAAGTTGGCGAAAATTCATGCAGGCCGCACGGTGCCACATGGGCAAGCGGGATTTACGCTGATCGAGCTGTTGGTGGTGCTGGCAATATTGGGCCTCCTTGCGGCGGTGGTCGGACCCCAGGTCCTGCGGTATCTGGGCAGTTCGAAAACCCAGGCTGCGGCAATCCAGTCGAAGAATATCGTCGCGGCGTTGAACCTCTACAAGCTCGATGTAGGCGGTTTCCCGAACCAGCAAGAAGGCTTGCAAGCCCTGATGAAAGCACCCGCAGCCGCGCCCTTCTGGAATGGTCCCTACCTTCCCGATCCCGGTGCCCTGATCGATCCGTGGCGCAACGCCTATCATATGAAAGCGCCGGGCGATCACGGCGAAGTCGATGTCTTCAGCCTGGGGTCGGATAACGCGCCCGGCGGCAGCGGTGATGCCAAAGATGTCGGAAATTGGTGACTTATCCGATCAGGCCGGGCCGATTGCAGACACGCGAACCCTCCGGTGCGCTATTCGAAGAGGGTCGGTGTTGAACCCTCGCAAATGGAAAGACAATAATCTTGTGAGGACCGCATCTGTATCCCGTCTGCGATCGTCGTACAGTCTTGCCCTGCTGCTGGTCGCAGGATGCGCTGGGCCATCAAGGCCGATCCCGATCGCTGTTCCGCAACAGCCCGATATCGTCACGCAAGCCGAAAGCGACCGGCAAGTGCGCTCGACGATCGTCGGCGGCGATGCACCCGTTCCGTCGTCGCCCCAGCGCACCAGCCGCGTCATTCCTGGCCGAGGGGACATCGCCTTTAACTTCCCGACCGCTGAAGTCGGGGTCATCGCAAAATCGGTCATGGGGGATGTCCTCAGGGTCGGCTACACGGTCGCGCCCGGTATAGCGGCCCAACAGATGACGTTTGTCACGCCCGGCAAGGTCGCCCGTGCGTCGGTCCTCGGGCTGTTCGAAACGGCACTGAAAGCTGCTGGTCTTGCCCTTGTGCCAGCCGCTTCGGGCTACGCGATCCAGCCGGCCGGACAGGCCCGCGAGCCCGTTACATCCGAAGCGATCGGTTCGGGAAGCGAAATCCTGACGCTGCAATTCATCAACGCCGATGAACTCAAGAAGGTGATCGATTCGGTGATGCCGGGGGTTGTCACGGCAACCGACAGTTCGCGCAATGCCATCACGATCGCGGGTACGACGGGCCAGCGCCAGAGCGCGCGCGACCTGACCCGGCAATTTGACGTCAACTGGTTGCGCAACATGTCTTTCGCCCTGCTGGTGCCTCAACGAACCGACAGCCGACTGATCGTTCCCGAACTCGACAAACTCATCAATGCCGCCGATTCCCCGACCCGTGGCCTTGTCCGGCTGATCCAGATGGAGCGGTTGAATGGCATCCTGGCGATCTCGGCCCAGCGGCAATATCTCGACGACGTTCGGCGCTGGATCGACATCCTCGACCGCGAAGGCGAAAACAACGAAGCGCGGCTGTTTGTCTATCGCGTGCAGAATGGGCGCGCCCGGGACCTCGTAAAAACGCTGAACGGCGCGTTCGGTATTGGCGGTGCCAGTGGCGACATCGGTCCACCGGCCGATCCGCTGGCGGCTCAGAACGATCTCAACACCACCCAGAACGCGCCGCGACCGGTGGCGACCTCGACTGCCAGCGCAAGCCCGGGAAGCGGGCAGCGCGAATCAGCAGCCACCGGCAATACCACGGGGGCGGCGGTCAACAGCTTTACCGGTCGTGTTTCCAGCGACGAGGTCAACAATGCGGTCATCGTCTTTGGCACCCCACGTGATTATGCCGTTGTCGAAGACGCCATGCGCAAGCTGGATGTGCCGCCCACACAAGTGCTGATCGAGGCGGCGATCACTGAAGTCGCTCTGACTGGCGATCTCAGCTACGGCGTCGATTGGAATTTCATCCAGGGTAACAGCACGTTCGTATCGGGATCGGGCAACCCCGCCGCGCCTACCGCGAATGCAGCGGGTTTCGCCTATTTTCTGCGGACCAGCGACATCGGCGCCACGTTGCGGGCGCTGGAAAGCCGCACCAATATCAAGGTCATTTCGGCACCAAAGCTGCTGGTCCTCAACAATCAGACAGCCGCGTTGCAGGTGGGCAACCAAGTTCCCATCCAGACGCAGCAGCAGCAGTCGGTCGGCACCGGAAGCGCCAATATCGTCAACTCGATCGAATATCGCGACACCGGGGTCATCCTGCGCGTCACGCCACGGGTGAATGCCAGTGGATTGGTATTGCTTGATATTTCACAGGAAGTCAGTAGCGTTACGAACCTGACCACCGTCGGTATTTCCTCACCAACGATTGCGACACGGCGGATAGCAACCACAGTGGCCGTCCAGGATGGTCAGGTACTGGGCCTGGGCGGACTGTTCAGCGATGCAAAAACGCTCGGAACCAATGGTCTGCCGTTGCTGTCACGAATACCGATCCTCGGTGCCTTGTTCGGTAATGTCAGCGACCGACAGGAACGGCGCGAATTGATTATCCTTATCAAACCCCAGATCGTGCGCACGCCCGACGATGGCCGCGCGATGACCGAGGAACTGCGCGCCAAGTTGCGAACGCTCGAGCCTTTCCGCACCGAGGGTCGCATCCCCTGACAAGAATCGGCTAGCCAGCGGGCACGGCGCGAACCGGGGGTAGCAAACCCCACGGCGCAAAGCTGGCAGGCTCGTGGGCAGGCCGGGGCGAAGCGGCCATCAGGGGTGGCGTCGGCGTCTGGCCCGTCAATTGCATTATGGATGGCTCACCGATGGGGGCATAAGGTGACGGGACATCGTTCTGGTCACGCGAGCCAGCGCCTCGATAGAAGATATGGGCTCCGATCCTTGCCACCCGAATAAGACTCGGTGCCCAATAGGGTGAGACATAATTGGCATGGTAATGCGTGGCGCCAGCGACGCGCAGCGGATTTTTTCCATCGAGAGCCGCGTTGGCGACCGCGCGCGCCGCCGCCATGATCGCCACGGGCATATGACGGCTAAGGGCACCGTCACAGGCGAAACTGAACTGGCAGCCTGTACGCCGACCTGATCCGGCAAAGATCACCCCGCAAACGCTTTTCGGGAAGGCCGGGTGGTGCAAACGGTTTAATACGACCTCGGCCACCGCTTGCTGGCCCTCGATCGGTTCGTGGGCGGCTTCGTAGGCGATCGCGGTGGCAAGACATGTCACGGCACGAGCGCGATCACCCTCGATCTCAACCGACCTGATCGCCTGATTTTCCGCTGTGGCTTGCGCAAAGCACTGCGATGGGAAAACCATAAGCCACGCGGCGGCGTAAACGGATGCGTAAGTTCGCGACATTCTAAGCTGCACCCTCCCCCGAACACGAATATTACCTTTCCTATGTCCGCCGTTGGTTGCATTATTCTGACACGCAGCGCTAAGGCCCGGCTATCATGCCATCAATCAGGTATTCCCAGCGATGACACGCCTGTACAGTTTTGCGCTCCTTTTCCTGTGTGCAGCATGCCAGACGATCCCGCCGGGTCCTGTCGCTTCGGGCGAGCGTTTTGCCTATCGACTCGGGACAGGCGACCGGGTGCTGATCACTGTTTTCGGCGAGACGTCGCTGACGGGCGAGTTTACGCTCGATGGGACCGGGACGATCGCCTATCCCTTGCTGGGCCGGATCGCGGCAGCGACAAAGACGACGACCGAATTGGGGGACGAGATCAGTACCCGGCTAGGCGCAAAATATATCCGAAACCCGCGGGTTACGGTTGCCCTTACCAGCTATCGGCCGATCTATATTCTGGGTGAAGTAGCCCGGTCGGGCGAGTTCCCCTACACCGAAGGACTGAATGCCTTCGCCTTGGTTGCCAAGGCCGGGGGCTTCACCTTCCGTGCCAACCGGACGGCAATATTTATCCGGCACGAGAATGAGACCGAGGAAAAGGCCTATCCCCTGAACGGGGCGTTGGTGATTCGCCCCGGGGACACGGTCAGGGTCGGAGAGCGTTACTTCTAATTCGCAATCGAATCAGAAATGGTGGCCATGCGAAGCACCGTCGCACCAGTCCCGTTTTGCGACATGAATTATTTTCCATTTCGCAACTGCGAAGGGCTCCCTGTAACGAATGCGAAATAGACCGTCGTTAAGGATTCGTTAACGGCCTCTACAGGGGAGGTCGGTATCCTCATCGGAGGCACTCATGACGCTCGGAAGCGAAGCCGTTTGCGAATTTTCTAGTGCCGACGTGCTGGAATCCGATCCGGAACCAAGCCCCACCTATTACTGGACAAAGATCGAATGGCGGCTGCGGGATGCCTGGAAAGGCAGCGCGACCAGCACCGGCACTGGCGTCATGATCGACACCACCCTGTCGCGCATCGTGGACGTCATGGGCGCCGCGACGATCCTGCTGGTTGCGCTGCCATTTCTCATGGTTCTGGGATTGATCCTATATCTCGATAGCCCTGGACCGCTATTCTTCGTCCAGCGGCGCGTCGGTCGTGGCGGAAAAATGTTTTCGTGCTTAAAATTTCGCACGATGTGCAAGGATGCGGATGTTGCACTGCAGCAGCATCTGGCTGCTTCCAGCGAAGCCCGCGAAGAATGGCAGCGCGATCACAAATTGCGCAATGATCCCCGGATTACCCGATTGGGGGCCATTACACGCAAGCTGAGCTTCGACGAGTTTCCTCAACTGATCAACATCATCCGCGGCGAGATGAGCTTGGTCGGTCCCCGTCCAATCGTGAGCGCCGAAGTCGAACGTTATGGTCGACATATCGACGATTATTTTCGGGTGCGGCCAGGCCTGACGGGACTGTGGCAGGTCAGCGGCCGCAACCACACCAGCTATCGACGGCGTGTCAGCATCGATCGCTTTTACGTCAGGAACAAATCCTTCCTGTTCGACATGGCGATACTGATGCGGACCGTGCCGGTCGTGCTTAGCGCTCGGGGTTCCTATTGATTGAACAGCCCTTTCCAGCCGAACGCGCTAGACTACCCAGTGAAGCAAAGTTGCCCACAAAATGGCCCCAGTTCCAATCGCGAGCACCCAACCGGTAATTGAAATAGGTTCCTGGTTCGTTGACGATTGGCCTGCAAAGGTCGCTAACGCCCCGTCGTCGCCTCCGGCTTCCGGCGCAATCCCGCCGCCCTCACCGAGGTTAGGCGCAAAGTCTGCCACCCGCGGTCTCGCCCCGGTGATAGCCCCGTTATTCGACCGCTGGTTCATTGTAACAACCATTCTACAAACCCCAATATAGCAAGAGTCTCAGAACTGCAACATTGGAGCACTTCGTCCCGCCCGTTGTGTGAGCAAGTGATTACCATCTCATGTAGAAGTGTAAACCATACTTGTTTGATAGGATATCTTCGCGGAGATATATCTTGTCGATCGAGCCAAGTCGAAATCGATGGGCAACTAACGACGGTCACCCGCCCCCGTTCAAACCATCAGTCACAGTGCCGAATGACATAGGGGCGGCGGTCCGCTCCGGTGAGTTCGATCGTACAGCGCCGCTGGGCCGACGCCCCTGAGGCGAGCGATGCGGTTGCAATGATTGTCAGCGGACGTCCTGTCCAGCTTGTCCGATCGGAGAATGCGAATGCTGTGGTTTGCCCCTGTGCCTCGCGCTTGCTTATGATTTCATCAATGGCCGCATCGCCCTTTGGATACATGATGCGGATGGCTTCGGCCGACGCGACGTGCGTATCGAAGCTGCCATTGCCGAAGTCGGTCGTGGCGACGGCCGCAATCTTTTGCACTGTCGATGGACTGAACCCGCGCACTCGGGCCAGTTCACCTAGCGTCACGAAACCGGCATTGCGCGTTCGCAGCCCCCTCACGCGGTAATAGTCGGCCTCGGCGCCGTTCGCTCGCACCTCGTCGTCGTCATCGATCCAGTCGAGAAACGAATCCCGTGCAATCTCCAGTGGCTCACCCGAGAGACCGACATATTCGAGCAACGACGTCAGCTGAGTCTCATCGACGAGGTTCAGCGGCACCTTACCGCGTTCATCGGTCACGGAAATGTCCAGCTTGGCGCGGTCGAACATAATCTGGCGATGCCGCCCGTCGGCGGCAATGGCTTCGCCCGGATTGTCCGACAGCAGGCCCCGCAATGCGAGCGCGATTCCCGCCTCCGCCGCCGCGCTGACCCGCGCCGCATCCACATCGGCGCCGCCGGTGACCAATACACGCCTGGTCAGTGCCAGGATGCCAAGCGCCATGACTCCAATGAAGAGAATTGAGGCAACGGCTGCGACCAGCGCATAACCGTTGTCGCCGGACGCAGCGTGTCCTTGGTCGCCGATCATTCCGCTGGTGCTGCGTCTGGGTTCGGCGGCGCGCCTTGGGCGCCGAACGCAATAGTCCGCCTGTCCCTGCCCCTGACGAAAATGGCGCTGGCGTCCCCGAGCGCAACGAGCCGCCACCCGCCCACGACACCGCCAATGCCTACATTCGACGTCGTGCGATCGGCCCGACGGACTACGGCATAGCTGCGACCGTGCACCGACATTGCTCCTGCCACCGTGGCGCCACCCAATATGGGGGGTGGTCCGCCCCCTGCCCCCGCGAGCGCGGATTTGCGCGGCGCAAAGATCGGACGCGCCAGTATCACACCGGGCAGACCGACAGGCGCAACAGCGGGCGCGCCAAAATTGGCATGCGCCGCGCCCACGGGGAGCACCGGAGGAAGGTCCTGCGCGTCGCTGGCCCATAGCAGCTGGGTAATGATGGCCGCAACGAGCAGTCCCGCCAGGATTGCCGGCAGCAACGTCTCATCAGTGCGATTGGGCAAGGACAACAGGAAGCGAAATTTCAAAACTGACCTCCATGATTTCCAGCCGACCACTCACCAGCGCCTGATCTGCCGTTACGTTCAGCGTCTCGATCGTAAGGTAAGGCGGTTCGTTCTGCATGTGCACCAGCAGGGCGGTTAGCTGCGCGAGCGTCAGACGCGCAGTGGCGCGCATGCGAAGGACGTCGTCCGCGATCTGCCCGTCTTCAATCGCGCGCGTCTCACCGCCGGTTGCCTCGATTGTCCGCTGCAATCGCTCTTGCATAGTTGCAGACGCCGTTTGCGCATTCGGTGCCGCAACGATGAATCGTCCGAGCGCTTCTTTTTGCTGCTCGGCCTGACGCCGTAATCGTGGGATTGATCCGATGATGCGCTGGTTGGCCTGGAACTGCTGACTCAACGCCATTTTGCGCTCCCGGCGTTCGGATATTCCCGACAGGACAGGCGCAACCACGAGCAGCCAAACGACCCCAACGAAAAGACACAGGATAAACACGGCGACAAACTTGCGCTCCCGGTCGGCGAGACTTCGCATCGTCAATTCAACCGAGCGATTGCGACAAGGTCAAACGGCTGGCCCGCCGATATTTCGGCCATCGAGTCCGTCTGAGCGCTTTTAACATTGGCAAAGCGCGGCAGCTTGCGGATCGCGGCAACGACGTCGGCATCTCGCGAACGATAGCCGGTCAGGCGCAACGTGGCACCATCCCACGCATAGCGCTGAACCCAGGCGCCGTCGGGCATGACGCGCGTCGTATCGGCAAGCACGCCCAGCACGTCGCGCTGGTTGCGCCTCGTGGTTGTCCGCACGGCAACCGCGTGAGCCCTGCGCATCTGCCCTGTCATTCGCTGCGCCACCGCAACCGCTGGCCGCTGTTCATCGACGAGCGCCTGCATGCGATCAATGTCGGCATTGGCGCGCCAGATGGCGGTCGCTACCATCAGCGTGGCGAGCATTGCGACCGCAATCCACCAGTTTGTCGTCTTCCTGCGGCGATCGACCATTAGTCCAGCAGCGCGCATCGCGGGAAGAAAGTCGAAACGTGGGTCGGCGGCGTGACCCCCTTTCCCAACGCGCACCGATTGCGCCAGGACATTCCGAGCGGTCGCCGCATCGGCCAGCGCGCGCGCCAGTGTCAACGGTATCGCTGCAAGATCGGCGCGCAACATGCCGTCGCCCGATGATTCCTTCTGCACCGATTTGGCAATGATCGCCCCCGCAGTGAGTGGGAGATAGCGCTCGCTGTTCAAGTCGATCGTGCGTTGCAAGTCGGCACGCGTCATTGGCGGTGTCACGATTTCGCGGACTAGGACGCTCGTCTCCGCAATCAGGATCGTCGCCCTGAAAGGGGGGTTGCCCCGGGTTCCGATATATTCGAAATTGTCGATGCCGTCGAATACGGCCATCGACCTTTTGCCCATACTCGCTTGTTTTACCGATGCGGGGACGAGCGTCGAAATCTCGTCGATCCACCAGTCGCACGCGCGGCGCAACTCGCTTCCAAGCGTTCCCAAGTCACTATTGAGCAGTTCGTTCAGCGTCATGCCGCGGCCCCACAAAGACCGGTCCGCAAGTCGATTTTGCAGGCGGTATTCTCCGTTGAACGGGAACGCACAATCAGGTCAGGCCAGACCCGCGGATCACCCGGCCGAAATGTGATCCTAATGCGGACCAGGGCGGGCGGTTGCGGCCGCTGTTGCCAATCGACCTGCCAGGCGCTGCCAATCCCGGTCAAACGCGCTCCGAAATAGTTGATGCGAACCGATTGGACATCCCTCAAGAGCGTAATTGGTTGCCAGCCTCGCGTCTCACGGGACGCAAAATCATACCGGTCGTCAAGGCTGTTTACAGAGTAGATCAGCAAATCCCCCGTTGCCGTGCCAAGGATACGATAACGCGACAGGCTATCTGGCTCGGCGCGGGCGAGCGGTGGGGCCAGAAAGGTAAAGCTGCCCTCATCGCCATTGGCGTCGACGATCGGGACGGCGCTGTTCGGATTGGTCACGGCCCGCAACTGCTCGATCCGGTCGCGCAATATGCGTTGTGCCGTGACGATTGAGTCATCAGCGGCCCCCTGTCTGTCGGTGCGCTGCGCAAAACTTGCCACCGCTTGCAAACCGTTGAGTAACATCACGGCGGTGATAGCGAGAACGGCGAGGCTCACCAGCATTTCAACGAGCGTGAAACCGTCTTCGTGCCGATGATGGCGCAGGGGTGTGGTGAAGCGATCGCGAGGCCACATCATTACTGGCCAATCCGCAACGAACGAAGCTGGAACAATGGCACGGGTGACCCCGGCTGGTCGATCGTCACTGTCACACGGTCGAGCCGGGGCGCACCAGCGCTTTCCCCCCGATATGGGTCAATCGCGATTTGCCACCGAAACCGGCCGGCGTCGCCAGATCGCGGACCTTCGGCACCGCCGCCGATAGCCAGGTCGAGCGCAGACTTTGCAATGAGTACGGCGGCGCGGCGATCGGCCACGGCCCGCGTCGCCTTCGCGTTGTTTGAAATGCTGGAAAACAAGGCGCTCATCATAACCGCGATTATCGCCATTGCGAGCAACGCTTCGACAAGACCGTAACCCTGTTCACGAAAGGCAGCGCCATGTTTCATAACGACTTTGACGTCACGGTGCCGGTTTGGGCATCGACCAGGATGCTTGTCTTGTGACCGCCGCTGCTGATGTCCACGCTTCCGCCATTCGAGGTCCCGTCGCGGAAAAACCGGATCGCGTCAGTTTGGGCCACTTTCACAGAGGGTGTCAGCAACTGCGTGGCCAGTCCAACCGAAGCATTGCTGTCCGAGTTCGCAAAAGGCGGAGAGACGACGCTTCGACCCTGGCGAATGGCATCGGCACGTGCTTGACGCATGCCAAGGTCGACCTGCGCGGACACCGTCCGAAAAGCCTGCAGCTTAATCGCGCGGTCCAGTGCCGGAAAGGCGAGGCCCGTCACCAATCCAAAAATGGCCAGCACGACGAGCAATTCGAGCAGCGTAAAGCCGGTCGTTTG
>NZ_JANXNX010000008.1 GCF_025353885.1 Sphingomonas sp.
GTCGGCGCGCGCACGTCTGCGGCGAAATCGCACAGGCTGGTATCGGTTTCATGCCCCACCGCCGAAATGATCGGAATAGTGCAGGCCGCGACCGCGCGCACCGCCACCTCCTCGTTGAAAGCCCACAGATCCTCGACCGACCCGCCGCCGCGCGCGACGATCACCAGATCGGGTCGGTCGGGCCCGCGCATCGCCGAAAAACCATCGACCGCGCGCGCCACCGCCTGCGCTGCGCCATTGCCCTGGACGATGACCGGCCAGACGATTACCCGCACCGGAAAGCGATCCGACAGCCGATGCAGGATGTCGCGGATCACCGCGCCCGTGGGCGATGTCACCACGCCGATGGTGCGCGGCAAATAGGGCAGCGGCTTCTTCGCGGCGGCATCGAACAGCCCCTCGCCCGCCAGCTTCGCCTTCAGCTTTTCGAGCAGCGCCAGCATCGCGCCCGCGCCCGCCAGTTCAAGCCGTTCAATGACGATCTGGTATTTCGATCGCCCCGGATAAATCGTCAGTCTGCCCGTCGCGATAACATCTGCCCCGTCTTCGGGTACAAAGGCGAGCGCGGCCGCCGTCGCCTTCCACATCACGCCATCGATGACTGCCTTGTCATCCTTCAGCGCGAGATAGCAATGCCCCGACGCAACCCGCTTCCACCCCGAAATCTCGCCCCGAATCCGCACTCGGCCAAAGCCGTCCTCGACATGGCGTTTCAGCCGCGACGACAGTTCGGACACCGACAATGGTGCCGCGTTGTCGCCCGGGCTGCTCTCGGCTATCAGCCGCGCTTCGAAATCCCGGTCGTGAATAGGAATAAGATCGTCCATGAATATCCTGTTGATCGGTAGCGGCGGCCGCGAACACGCACTGGCCTGGAAGCTGGCGCAATCACCCATGACAGATAGCCTGTTCGCCACGCCGGGCAATCCCGGCATCGCCGAACACGCCGATCTGGTGTCGCTCGAAGTCGGCGACCATGCGGCGGTCGTGGCCTTCTGTCGGGAGCAGATGATCGGCCTGGTCGTCATTGGTCCCGAGGGGCCGCTGGTCGACGGGTTGGCCGACAGCCTGCGCGCCGCCGCCATTCCGACATTCGGCCCGGGCAAACTGGCCGCACAGCTTGAGGGGTCGAAAGGCTTTACCAAGGACCTGTGCGCGCGCCATGCCATCCCGACGGCCGCGTTCGGTCGCCACACCGACGCCGCCAGCGCGCGCGCCACGGTCGCGAAATTCGGTTATCCCGTCGTCATTAAGGCCGACGGGCTGGCGGCTGGCAAGGGCGTTGTCATCGCCGACACCGAGAGCGAAGCGCTGGCCGCGATCGACGCCATGTTCGACGGCGCGCACGGCGCGGCAGGTGCCGAGATTGTCATCGAGGAATTCATGACCGGCGAGGAAGTCAGCCTGTTCGCGCTGACCGATGGCATCACCGTCGTCGCGTTCGGATCGGCCCAGGACCACAAGCGCGTTGGCGAGGGCGATACCGGGCCCAATACCGGCGGCATGGGAGCCTATAGCCCAGCCAGCGTGCTGACCCCCGAACTTCAGGCGCGGGCGATGCACGAAATCATCGAACCGACCGTCCGGGCGATGCGCGAAACCGGAACGCCTTTCACCGGCGTGCTCTATGCCGGGCTGATGCTGACCCCAGACGGGCCGAAACTGATCGAATATAACGCGCGGTTCGGCGACCCGGAAACGCAGGTCCTGATGCCGCGGTTCGATGGCGACCTGGCGGCGTTATTGCTGGCGGTGGCGAACGGAACGCTGGCCACTGCGCGCGTGCCCGTCTTTCGGGCAGAAGCCGCGCTGACCGTCGTCATGGCTGCGCGGGGCTATCCCGGCACCCCTGAAAAGGGTGGCGCGGTCGACGGGCTGGCGGCGGCCAAGAACAGCGGCGCGCTGGTCTTTCAGGCTGGTACGCGGACAGTGGCGGGTCAGTTGGTGGCAGACGGTGGCCGGGTCCTGAATGTCACGACGCTGGCCGATACGGTCGCGCAGGCAAAGGACGCGGCCTATACTGCCGTGAACAGCATAGATTTCCCGACAGGGTTCTTTCGCTCCGATATCGGCTGGCGCGAAGTGCAGCGCAGATCGGCGTGAAATTGATCCATTTTGGATGAACCACTGGACTTCTATCTGTTTATCTAGGATGTCGTCGCCGACCGATCAAACTGCTTGCACATTGGCCATCTTTTCATTGAAGTAATGGTTTCAGTTCTGTTAGCAGCCCGACGACCAAGGGACAGTGTTCTATGCTTAATCTAGCCGAACAATATTGGCCACTGTTGACCATAATTCTGATGGCGGTGATCGTCGTCGTGTTCCTGGCACGACGTGGCAAGCACGTTACGCTCGACATCGAACCGGCGATCCGGCCCACGCTGTCGCGCGACGTTGCGTCTCAAGCGGTCGCGGCCGAAGTGAAGCCACATTTTTTCCGAATCGAACCAGTGGCGGGAGAGCCCGACAATTTACTGGAGATCAAGGGGCTGGGGCCGCGCATCGCGATGCTGCTCAACGGCCTGGGCGTAACCCGTTTCGAACAGATCGCGCGCCTGACGCCCGAGGAACAGGTCCAGCTCGACCAGCATCTTGGCGCGTTCAAGGGCCGCATCGACCAGGACCGCTGGATCGACCAGGCGCGTATTTTGGCGTCGGGCGACCGTGCTGCCTTTGAAAACGAATTCGGCAAGATCGCGGGTCATCGCGCCTGAAGCGCCGCCCCGCCTGGGTGCACGTCGCCGGTGCGGCGTTGATCGGTTCGCTAGTGCTGGCATCGGCTGCGTTCGGCCAATCGCTCAAGGATGAGCAGCGGGCCTTTGCCGAAGCTCAGGGCAAGGCAGCGGCGGCATTCGATCGATCACAAAAGCTGGAGGCGTCTGCCGCCGCCGCCCGCGACCAGTCCGACCAGGCGCGCGCCCGTGCGGCCGCCATCGCCGCGCGCGTGCAGGGGGCGGAGGCGGGCATCGACGCCGCCGAGGCGCGCATCGCCATTATCAAAGAGTTGCGCCGCGGACAGCGCGCGCGCTTGGCAGCGCAGCAGGGGCCGACGATCCGGCTGGTCGCCGCGCTGCAGACGCTGGCTCGTCGTCCTGCCGCGCTGACTCTTGTCCAGCCCGGCTCTATCGATGACGTGGTGCACGTCCGCGCGCTGTTGTCGACCATCGTCCCCGCCGTGCAGGCACGGACCGCTGGATTGCGCGCAGAGGTTGCCCGCGGTCGCGCGCTGAGTGCCGATGCCGATCGTGCGCTTGGCCTGCTGGCGCAAAGCCAGCAAGCGCTCCTGACGCAGCGTAATGTT
Source organism: Sphingomonas sp. (assembly GCF_025353885.1). Classification (GTDB taxonomy): domain Bacteria; phylum Pseudomonadota; class Alphaproteobacteria; order Sphingomonadales; family Sphingomonadaceae; genus Sphingomonas_O. The sequence goes on from NZ_JANXNX010000008.1 coordinate 3,305, forward strand.
CTCGCTGCGCTGGCGATCGAACGTCGCCGTGCTTCGGACACGCTGTCGGGCACGGCCATTGTGGAACAGGACCGCGCACTCGCGATGGGCGAGGAAGCGCGCGACATCGGCGACCTGCTGACGCGAATCGGCGCGTCGGCGGGGGTTCGCTCGGCACTCGAGACGCTGCCCGGCCCCACGCTGCGCCCCGCCCGGCCCGGCGACGTGCGCGCCTTGCCGCCTGAGGCTGCGACGGGCAACACCCCCCGCCAGGCTCCGTATCGCCTGCCCGTCATTGGCCAGGTCGTCACTGGGCTCGGCGAATTGTCCCCGACCGGCATTCGCGCGCGCGGGCTGACGATCTCGACTCGCCCCGGCGCGCAGGTCGTTGCGCCGACCGGTGGGCGCATCGCCTTTGCCGGGCCATATCGCGGTTATGGCAACATCGTCATCGTCGATCACGGCGGCGGGTGGACGACGCTCATCACCAGCCTGGCCGCGCTCGACGTCCGGGTCGGTGATCCGGTCGACCAGGGATCACCCGTTGGCAAAGCGGGCCCGGCCCGGCCGACGATCACGATCGAGTTGCGCAAGATGGGGCTGCCGGTCGACATAACGCGTCTCGTCGGTTGAAACAGGGGCTGTCCTACACACCGCGATTTTGCCAGACAGCGCTGGCTTCGACCTGACCCGGGCTTCCAATCGCGCAATTTTATTGCCGATTTACTGCGCTTTCTGCGACTCTAACCCAAATCCTTGTTATCCGCGACGTGCGACGAAACGCCTGTCTTGTGGGTTGACCGGTTTTCACGGTATCGCATACCGGAATCTCAAGGATCATCGATGCCGAAGTTTTCCCTGCGCGCCTTCCTGACCGTTTCCGCCATTGCGCTTGTCCCTGCAACGACCGCGGCAATCGCGGCTGTCGACGTGAACACCTATCGCGAACTCGATACCTTCATCTCGGTGTTCGAACGCATCCGCGCCGACTATGTCGACAGGGTTGACGACCAGAAACTGATCAAGGGCGCGATCGACGGGATGCTCGCCAGCCTCGACCCGCACAGCAGCTATCTGGACGCGCGCGATTTCGAACAGATGCGGACCCAGACCGATGGCAACTACGGCGGCCTGGGGCTGACGGTCTCCATGGAAGACGGCGCGGTCAAGGTGGTGACGCCGACCGAGGATACCCCGGCCTGGCGCGCGGGGATCAAGGCGGGCGATTTCATCACCCACCTGAACGGCACGCTGATCTTCGGCGGAACGCTCGACGAGGCGGTCGACCAGATGCGCGGCAAGCCCGGAACCCCGATCAAATTGACCATCGTGCGCGCCGGTCGCGACAAGCCCTTCGACGTTACCGTGATGCGTGAGATCATCGAGCTGAAGCCGGTAAAATGGGAAGTGCGCGGCCAGGTCGGCTATATCAACATCAACGGTTTTTCAAAGGATACCGGGGCCTCGGTTCGCGCGGCGTTGATCGGCATCGACAAGTCGCTCGGTCGACAACCGCTCGGCTATGTCGTCGATCTCCGCTCGAATCCCGGCGGCTTGCTGGACGAGGCGGTGGCTGTCAGCGACGAATTCCTGGAACGCGGCGAAATCGTTTCCCAGCGTGGGCGAGACCGACGCGACATCGAACGCTATTTCGCCAAGCCCGGCGACAATGCTCATGGCCTGCCCGTCGTGGTATTGGTCGACGCCGGCTCGGCTTCTGCCGCCGAAATCGTCGCGGGCGCCTTACAGGACCAGCATCGCGCGCTCGTCATGGGCGAACGCAGCTTTGGCAAGGGGTCGGTCCAGACCTTGCTCCCGCTCACCGATAAAACGGCGCTGCGCCTAACGACCGGGCGGTATTTCACGCCGTCGGGCCGGTCTGTGCAGGAGGGCGGGATCGAGCCCGACCTGCTGGTGCCGCAGTTGAGCGACGCCGACTTCAAGACGCGGCCCCGCTTCCGCGAAGCCGACCTGCGCCGTCACCTCATCAACGAAGCCAAGGTCGATAACAGTGTGCTGGAGGAAGACCAAAAAGCTGACCCGCGCTTTGTCGGCACGCCTGAGACGCTGAAGGCAAAGGGCATCACCGACTTCCAGTTGAGTTATGCGCTCGACACGATTGCCCGGCTGGCCAAGAGCCCCGCCCCACCGGCGACGGCGCGCCGATGACCCGCCTCGAACGTGCCAATGCCGTCGCCCTCGCCCTGCCCGCAGCCTTGCTGGCGGGCGCGTGGGGATCGCAACTGATCGGACATCTTTATCCGTGCGAGATGTGTCACTGGCAGCGTTGGCCGCACTATGCCGCCGTCGTCATCGCACTGCTGGCGTTCGCGGTTACGCCACTGCGTCGGCCACTGGTCGCCCTGGCCGCAGTTGCCATCATTGTTTCCGGGGTTATCGGTGTCTTTCACGCCGGTGTCGAATATCACTGGTGGGACGGGTTCACGACCTGCTCGCGGATTGGTGGCGCGACGTTGGCCGACATCATGCGGGCGCCGGTCATCCGCTGCGACGTCGCGCAATGGACCTTGTTCGGCATTTCGCTGGCCGGATTCAATGCGGCCATTTCGCTGGCTGGCGGGTTCTACATCCTAAATCTGCTAAGGACGCCGCCGCGATGAATTTGGAAACCGACACCGAATCGATGATTCGCGTCGATCAGGCGGGTGAATATGGCGCGACCCGCATCTACGCCGGGCAGCTTGCGATCATGGACGGTCGCAGCCCCGCTGCCCGCAGCATCGCCCGGATGGCAGCCCAAGAGGAGCGCCACCGCCAGACCTTTGACCGGATGATGGCCGAGCGTGGCGTCCGCCCGACCTTGCTCCAGCCGATCTGGAACGTGGCGGGCTATGGGCTGGGCATGGCGACGGCGTTGCTCGGGCCCGGCGCGGCGATGGCGTGCACCGTCGCGGTCGAGACCGAGATCGACCGGCATTACGGCCAACAGATCGTGGAGCTTGGCACCAGCGACCCTGAACTGTCCGAAGCGATCGCCGATTTCCAGGCCGAGGAGGTCGAGCACAAGACGCTCGCCGCGGCAGCACCGGGCAATAGTGACTTCCCGTTGATGTCGGCGGCCATCAGGCTGGGGTGCCGGGTCGCGATTGCGGTTTCGAAACGAATATGAAACCAGCAATGATGCGTTCATATCGGTGATGAGAGGTATTGCCATGCGTAAAATTCTGATTGCCGCCCTGATCTTCGCTCCCGCCGCTTTGTCGACGCCCGCGTTCGCGCAAACCGCGAACGATCGTGTACTGACGATTTTCGGTGATGATACTTGTCCCAAGGACACGATCTGCGTGCGCGCGTCAGAAGCCGAGCGCTATCGCATCCCGAAGCAATTCCGCAACTCCGGCCCGATCGCGCCTTCTAACCAGAGCTGGGCCGCACGGGCGCAGGGGACGATCGATGCCGGGGCCAGGAGCGGGACCGGCAGTTGTTCGACCTCTGGAGGTGGAGGCTGGACCGGTTGCTACCTCCAGCAGATGCGGGACGCTCGCGCCGAGCGCGAGGCCGATGTCAAAGCGGCACCCGATGTGAAACCCTGATCGACTGCTCGGCCATTGGCCGTTCAGTTTAGGCGAGCTAGCCTGGATCGATGACAATTCCTGAACCCGCCGCCGCCGCGACGGAAGCACCGTCTTCCGACCGTGCATTTCTCGGTCATCCAAAGGGACTGGGCTATCTGGCGTTTACCGAGGCATGGGAGAGGTTTTCCTATTACGGGATGCAGTCGCTGCTGGTCTTGTACATGGCCAAATACCTGCTGCTGCCGGGCAGGATCGAAAACGTCGCCTTTTTCGCTAGTTTCCGCAGGCTCTACGGCACGCTCGAAGGGCCCGCGCTCGCATCGGCGATCTTCGGTACTTACGCGGCGCTGGTTTATTTCACGCCCACCCTAGGCGGTTTGATTGCTGATAAATGGCTCGGCAAGCGGCGCACGGTATTGGCGGGCGCACTCACGATGGCGCTCGGCCATTTCCTGATGGCGTTCGAAATCAGCTTCCTGTTCGCCCTGCTCGCACTCATCATCGGGTCAGGATTGTTCAAGGGCAATCTCGCGAGCCAGATCGGCAGCCTGTACAAGCCCGACGACCTGCGGCGCGCCGATGCCTTTCAGATCTACTATCTGGCGATCAATGCAGGCGTCATCATTTCACCGCTCGTCACCGGAACTCTGGGAGAAAAAGTCGGCTGGGACTGGGGCTTCGGCGCTGCCGGCGTCGGAATGCTGATTGGCCTCGTAATCTATCTGGCGGGCCAGAAATATCTGCCGCCCGAACATTTCGCGCCCCGCGATCGCACGACGAAGACCGCGCGAGATCCGATGAACCGCGACGACTGGATCGCATTCGGCATCACCGTCCTGCTGATCCCCGTGCTGGCAATATCGCTGTTACCCAATCAGCAGATATTCAACGCCTATCTCTTGTGGGGCGACAAGGCCTTCGCGCTCAATTTCTTTGGGACCATTCTGCCGACGACCTGGCTGATCACGCTCGATGCCGTTGTCTCGGTCAGTTTCCTCGCCATCGTTGCCCTGTTCTATCGTTGGTACGGCAAGCACTGGAACGAGCCCGACGAATTGACCAAGATTATCATCGGCAGTGGCTTTGCGGTCGGCGGGATGGCCTGCCTGTTCATGGCGTCCGCGACGCAGGTGCCGGGGCAAAAGATCGGGATGTTCTGGCCTGTTGCCTTCCATGTCGTGAACTCCATCGGTTTCGCGCACATCCTTCCCGTTGCACTCGCACTATTCGTCCGCCTCGCCCCGCGCCAGTTGAGCGCGACGGTCGTCGGCATGTTTCAGATGAGCTTTTTCGTCGCCAATGCGCTGGTCGGGTGGATCGGCGGGCTGTTCGACACGATGCCCGTCACGCAATTCTGGCTGCTTCACGCGGCCCTGGCCGGTGGCGCGGGCATTGTGTTCGTCGTCCTGAAAATAGCATTGAGAAATCAGCTTAAGGTCACGTCGCCATCGTAACGAACCCCTCGACAATGGTGGTACTGGAACATATATCGAACATATGGCCCAATTGGATGTTCGCCAAAAGCTCGAAATTCTTGCCGATGCCGCAAAATACGATGCGTCTTGCGCTTCCTCCGGGACGTCGAAACGCAATTCGTCGGGCAGTGCCAATGGGATTGGCTCGACCGAAGGTATGGGCATCTGCCACGCCTATGCGCCTGATGGCCGCTGCATTTCGCTTCTCAAAATCCTGCTGACCAACAGCTGCATTTTCGACTGTCATTATTGCATCAATCGCAAAAGTTCGAACGTCCGTCGAGCGCGGTTCACGGCCAAGGAAGTCGTTGATCTCACGATAGCATTCTACAAGCGCAATTATATCGAAGGTCTGTTTCTGTCGTCGGGCATTATTGGTAGTTCTAACTACACGATGGGGCAATTGGTCGAGGTCGCGCGGTCGTTGCGCGAGGATCACGATTTCCGCGGCTATATTCATTTAAAGACAATTCCCGACGCCGACCCCGCGCTGGTGGCAAAAGCCGGACTCCACGCCGACCGGGTCTCGATCAACGTCGAGCTGCCCACCGCGCCCGGGCTGAAGCGTCTCGCACCCGAGAAATCCATGACACGCATCGAAAGTGCGATGGGTGAAATGAAGGATTCGATCATCGACGCCCGCGATGCCGGAAAGCGATACAAATCGGCACCGCGCTACGCTCCCGCTGGTCAGTCGACCCAAATGATCGTCGGCGCCGACGCCGCCACCGACGGTGACATCGTGATGCGGGCGTCGGGCCTATATGACCGGTTCGGAATGCGCCGGGTCTATTATTCGGCATTCAGCCCGATCCCTGATGCCAGCGCCATCCTGCCACTGAAACGCCCGCCGTTGATGCGTGAACATCGCCTGTATCAGTCCGACTGGCTGATGCGCTTCTATGGGTTCGCTCCAGCTGAGGTCGTCGCCGCGACCGACGATGGCATGCTCCCGCTCGACATTGACCCGAAACTGGCATGGGCATTGAAATTTCGCGGCCAATTCCCGGTCGACGTCAACCGCGCGCCGAAGGCCATGCTTCTCCGCGTTCCTGGCCTCGGCGTGAAGGCAGTCAACGCCATCGTCACGAGCCGCAAATGGCGCCGCCTCCACCTCGCCGATGTCGCGCGGCTGACAGTGTCGATCGCCAAGCTTCGGCCCTTTATCGTCGCCGAGGACTGGCGGCCGGTCGCCTTGTCCGACCGCGCCGACATTCGCCCCATCGTGGCACCAAAGGTTGAACAGATGGAGCTATTCGCCGCCTGAATAGTTGCTCAGTTCAACAGGAGATTCAAGCATGGCAACCGCAACAATTTTCGACGACCTGAAAGCCGACCACGATCGCCACCGTGAACTGCTGGCGGGGATCGCCGATGCGAAGGGCGATAAGAAAGTTCGGGCCGAGTTGTTCGAGAAATTCCGGATCGATGTGTCGGGCCATGCCGCTGCGGAGGAACAGTCACTTTATGCAACGATGATGATGGATCCCGAGATGCAGGATGATGCCCGCCATTCGGTGTCCGAGCACAAGGAGGTCGATGACATGCTGACCGAGCTTTATGAGCTCGACGTCGACAGCCCGGAATGGAACGCGAAGTTCGCAAAAATGCGGACACGTTACGATCACCACATCACCGAGGAAGAGGAGGAGATGTTCCCTGAAGCCGCCGACCATCTATCCGATAAGGATGAGGCGCGTCTCGCCAAGATATTTGAGGAGCGCAAGCCCGCCGAAAGCCAGAAGGCGGCGGAAACCGATCCGACCGAGAAGGAAGAGAAGGAATAGTCCGCTACTCAATCAACCTGGCTGCCCCCGACGATTTCGAAGGGTGGCGAGATGTCGCACGCGCGCTCGCTGGAGCAGAAGTCACGCCGGATGACGTGGTATGGCTGGAGGGTCAGGACGATCTGTTCGCACTAGACCAGCCGTTGCCCGTTAGCTCATCGTTCCCCGTGCCACGCAATTTTATTGAAATCGCCCAGAGCGCGATCTGTCATCGCGACCCCGAAAGATTTGCGCTGCTTTACGCACTCTTGACCCGGTTGCGCACCACCCCGGCGCTCATCCAAGACCATGCTGATCCCCTGGTTCGGCACGTCGAAGAACTGGCGAAAGCCGTTAGGCGCGACATTCACAAGATGCGCGCGTTCGTCCGCTTTCGCGAGATCGAGGGCCGTTTTATCGCGTGGTTCGAACCCGAACATCATATCGTCCGGCACAATGCGGGATTTTTTACGCGTCGTTTTCCTAATATGGAATGGTCGATACTCACGCCTGAAATCTGCATTCATTGGGATAAGCACACGCTGACCGAGGGTCCGGGAGCGCAGAAATCGGATGCGCCCGATGGCGACCCGATCGAAGACGTGTGGAAGACCTACTACGCCACCACCTTCAACCCCGCGCGCGTCAAGATCGGCGCGATGACCAAAGAAATGCCGCGCAAATACTGGAAGAACATGCCCGAAACCGCGCTGATACCCGCGCTGATCGCGGGTGCCCAGGCAAGGGAAAGCGGAATGATCGTCAAAAGTGCCGAGCGGCAAGCGATCGGCGGCAACAGCGAGATTGCCTGGGAGGCCTTGCGTGACGAGGCCCTGACGTGCGCGCGTTGCCGGCTCTACAAGCCGGCGACCCAGACCGTCTTTGGCGAAGGCCCGGTCGATGCCGCGCTGATGCTTGTTGGCGAACAACCGGGCGATTCGGAGGATTTGGCGGGGCGGCCGTTCGTGGGTCCAGCGGGGCAGAAACTTGACCAGGCGCTGGCCGAAGCGGGCATCGACCGGTCTCGCGCCTATGTCACCAACGCGGTAAAGCATTTCAAGTTCGAACAGCGCGGCAAGCGGCGCATCCATGCCAAACCCGGCGCGGGCGAGATAGAGGCGTGCCGCTGGTGGATCGACCAGGAACGCGCCATCATCGCTCCGAAAATCACCGTCGCATTGGGCGCAACGGCGGCGCGCAGCCTGTTTGGCAAGGTCATGACGATCGGCAAATCGCGCGGTCAGGTTCTGGAATTGCCCGGCGGCGGCGCGGCCTGGATCACGATCCACCCAAGCTACCTGCTGCGCATCGTCGACCCGGGACAGGCGACGGAAGAATATGTCCGCTTTGTCGAGGACCTTACGGCAGTCCGCGCGCTACTCGACTGACGCGGCCATTGCCCCGGCGCGATGATTTGCTAGGGCGCTTCCATGATCGAACAATTCATCGGCTGGATGGCCGGCTTCATCGTCGCCTTTATTTCGGCGACCGGCTATGCTGGCGTCGCCTTGCTGATGGCAATCGAATCCGCATGCATCCCGCTGCCCAGCGAAATCATCATGACGTTTGCCGGTTATTTGGTTGCCGTCGGCCAGTTGAACCTGTGGCTCGTCGCGACGGCGGGCGCGATCGGGTGCAACCTGGGTTCGGTCGTCGCCTATGAAGCGGGCAAGCGCGGTGGTCGCCCGATCGTCGAACGCTGGGGCAAATACATCTTGATTGACGCTCACGACCTCGACCGCGCCGACGCCTTTTTTGCCAGGTACGGCAGCATGGCGGTACTGGTCGGACGCCTGTTGCCGGTCATCCGCACCTTTATCGCCTTTCCGGCGGGTGTTGCGCGGATGCCGCTCGGTAAATTTCATTTCTATACGTTTGTCGGATCATGGCCGTGGTGCTTCATGCTCGCGTGGGTCGGCATGAAGCTGGGCAATGCCTGGGACAAGGACCCGCGCGTGAAGGCGGCTTTCCACGACGCCCACCTGATCATCGCGGCGGTATTCATCGTCGCGGGTGTGTGGTTCGTCTGGCACAAGCTGCGGAAACGCTGAGCGGTCGGCTATTCCGCCGCCAGCAACGCGGTTGCGCCGCCCAAGTCGACCGACACCAGCCGACTGATTCCCTGTTCGATCATGGTGACGCCGTAGAGACGATGCATCCGGCTCATCGTCACAGCATTGTGCGTGACGATCAGATACCGGGTGCTGGTGTCCGTCGCCATCGTGTCCAGCAGGTCGCAGAAGCGTTCGACATTGGCATCGTCCAGCGGTGCATCGACCTCATCCAGCACGCAGAGCGGTGCCGGATTGGTCAGAAACAGCGCGAATATCAGCGCGACCGCCGTCAACGCCTGCTCGCCACCCGACAGCAGGGTCAGGCTGGTCAGCTTCTTGCCAGGAGGTTGCGCCAGGATCTCCAGTCCGGCCTCGAGCGGGTCGTCCGAATCGATCATTGCCAGATGCGCCTCGCCGCCCTCGAACAACGTCGCGAACAACTTGCGGAAATGACCATCGACCGCGTCGAACGCCACTCGCAAGCGTTCACGCCCCTCGCGGTTCAACCTGCCGATCGACCCGCGCAACCGGTGGGTTGCCTCGATCAGTTCGGCGTGTTCATCGAAAGATTGCGCCCGCGCGATCCCAATTTCGATCAACTCGGTTTCGGCGACCAGGTTGACCGGACCCAGCCGCTCACGCTCCAGCGTCAGGCGTTCGAGCCGCGCGGATTCGTCGGAAACAGCCGCTACCGACGCCGCCGCAAAGCCTTGTCTTTCGGGAAGCACAGGCGGCGGACATTCGAAGCGTTCGCCCGAAACCCGGCCCAACTCGACCCGGCGCAGGTCCTGGCTTTCGGCCCGCGCCTGTGCCCCGGCGCGGGATTCACGCGCCGCCGCCAGCGTTTCAGCCGCACGTGTGGCACCCCCCTCGCGCAAGCGCAGCGCAGTTTCGGCTTCGCGCTCGGCGGTAATCGCAGCTTCGGCGGCGAGGGCCAGGTTTCTGGCTTCGGCGTCTCGCAGTGCTAAGTCCTGCGCCACGCGTGATGGCGCATCGGCCAACTGCGCGACCTCCTCATCAAGTATGGCCGCACGTCGCGTCATCTCCTCGACCCGCTTACCCGCTTTGCCACTGCGCGAGCGCCAGCCATCGGCCTCTGCGACTGCTGCGACCGCGCGCGCCGTGTCCACCGCCAACGCGTTTTCCAGCGTCGCGAGCCGGGCTCGCAGAGTCGCAATCGACTTGCGCAAGTCGCTAACCAGGCGCTCCAGACGCGGCAATTCGCCGTCTTCCCTTGCGGCAAGCAAAGCGCCCCCAGCCTGTTCCGCCAAAGCAAGTGCCGCTAACGCCGCCTGGGCGTGTTCGTCCGCACGGTCGATCCGTTCGTCCAGGTCGCCATGGCGGGCGACGACATGATCCACCTCGGCAGCGGCCATATCCTCGGCACGCAGGGCGGCACGGTGAGCGTTTTCCGAATCGTCACGACCACGACGCGCCCCTGCCAGCGCCATCGTCGTTGAAACAACCGTGGCTGTTGCGGTTGCCATCGCCGTATCATTGCGGTCGCAGTCGGCGCGCACCGTCGGCAACTCCAGCCCGATCGCCGCCAGCCGGTTGCGCCGCTTCAGCTTTTCGGTCGCTGCCCCGCCGGTCCCCTCGGCGACGAACCCGTCCCAGCGACGCATCCGTCCCGCCAGCGTGACGATCCGTTGCCCGACCGCCAGATCATGCCCATCGTCGGTCTCGGCTACGGCAATCTGGGCCAGGCGACGAGCCAGTTCGGGCACGGCGGTGACATAGTTCGAAAGCGGATCGCCCGCCAAGACCGGATCATCGGCGCAAAGATCAGCCCCCATCCACCGGCGCAGGGCGGTCGATGTGGCACCGACCTCTGCACCAAGGTCATCCGCCAGCGCAGCCGCCAGCGCAGCCTCATACCCCGGAGCCGCCCTTAGCAGACGGAGCGCGTTCGCCCCGGCCTCGTCACCTTCGGCCAAAGACCGCGCCTCGCCCTCCAGCGCTGCCATCATCGTTGCTGTACGCGCGTTCTCTGTCCCGGCGCGGGTGGCGGCGGCTGACGCAGCCAGCCGCGCGACGTCGGCCCTCTCCAGAAGCGTAACAGCCTCCGTCACTGCGATGCCAGTCGCAATGCGTGCGGCGCTCGCGTTTTCCAGCGTGGCGCGAACATCGTCTACGGCCAGCAGCCGCGCGCGCTCAGCCAGCAATCGCTGCCGGTCGGCCTGCACGCGCTGTGCCGCAAGCTTCGCCGAATCCAGTGCGGCCCGTGCCACCCGCAGTTCGGCATCGCGCCGCGCCTGCGCGGCCATCGCTTGGGCCAATGCAATTTCGGCTGCCCGCTCCTCTCGCTCCGGTCCATCCAGCTGCGAAATCAGCCCGGGTCGCGTCCCCCCAGCCTCGGCGATCCGTATGTCCAGCAGCCGTATCTCCCCCGCTAGCCGCGTCAGCGCATCACCGGCATCGCGGGCCAGTTCGCCTTCGCGGGCGCGGTCGCCATCCATCCGATCGCGCTGGTCCGCCAGCGCCGCCATGCGCGTTTCCAGCGCCGCGCGTTCGGCCTCGAGGGTCGCCAGCCGGTGCCGCGCGTCCGACGCACCATCGCGCGCCGTTAGGGCCGCGCCTCGCAATGCGCCGAGCTGCGTTGCTGCCTCGCGAACCCAGGCAGCGGCCCCGTTCTGCGCCTCGCTCGCCACGCGGACGGCCTCATCGGCAGCCTTGGCCGCCGCGCGCGCGACGTCAGCCGCCGCGGCCGCATCGCGCCACCGCGCATAGATCAGCCGCGCCTCTGCCTGCCGGATGTCGTCGCTCAGTTGCCGGTACCGTTCCGCCGACCGCGCCTGTCGCCGTAATTGCGCGATCCGGCCGTCCATGTCGGCCAGCAATTCGGCCCCGCGCGCAAGATTTGCCTCGGTCGCGTTCAGCCTGATTTCGGCTTCGCGCCTCCGCACATGAAGCCCGGCTATCCCCGCTGCCTCCTCCAGCATTGCGCGCCGCTCAGCGGGTTTAGCCGCGATCACCGCCCCGATCCGGCCCTGGCTCACCAGCGCGGGCGAATGAGCGCCGGTCGCTGCATCGGCAAAGATCAGTTGCGCGTCGCGCGTCCGGGCATTGCGACCGTTGATCCGAAATGCCGAACCCGACCCGCGTTCGATCCGGCGGACCACTTCGATGTCATCGTCGCCGTCGCGCGTCGCCAGGATCGACACCTCGGCAAACTGGCGCTGCGGACGGGTTGCGGTCCCGGCAAAGATTACGTCGTCCATCGCCGCACCGCGCAGGGACTTGGCCGACCCCTCGCCCATGGCCCAGCGGATCGCCTCCAGCAGGTTGGATTTGCCACAGCCATTGGGGCCGACAACACCCGTCAGGCCGGGCAATATGCGCAGTTCAACCGGATCGACGAAACTCTTGAATCCGGTCAGCTTGACCCGCGCAAATTGCATTATGCGTTAGGCACCCGCCGCCCTCAGTGCCTGCTCTACGCCGGCCCAGGTATTGATGTCGGCCATCACGTCGCCGTTCAGGATAAATGTCGGCGTGCCCTGGATCTTGTATTTCGTGTCGGCAGTGGCCAGCGACTTGTTGAGCTTGTCGATAACGCCGGTGTCGGACAGGCAGGCATTGGCCTGGGCCGCTGTCACACCGCGCTGTTCGACAAACTGGCGATAGCCAACGGTATCGGCCCAGAAGGTCGCCTGCTGGATGGGACTCATCGCCTGCGCCTTGGCCTGTAGTTCGGGGGACAGGCCCTCCAGCTTGGGCAGCATATCGGGCTGGGCCGAATACATTTGTTCAAGGATCGTAAAGAACGGCGCGGAACCACCGCAGCGTCCAAGCAGGATCGCCGCCAGATCGGGCGCATGGATCGGGAAGTCGCGGAATTCATAGCTGACCTTGCCGGTCTCGATATATTTGGGCAGGCCGGTGCTGCTCTCGGCAGAGAATTTTGCGCAATGCGGGCAAGTCCGCGACCCGTATTCGACCAGCTTCAGCGCCGCATTCGGGTTGCCCATCAGGAAGCCGCCATCGGGCGTTTCGACGACGGTCGTCGCCCATTGTGTTCCAGTGGGTGGTTTTGCCGCCGCTACCGGAGCGGAGGAGGTCGTGTTGCCATCCTTGCTGCCGCACGAAGCGACCAGAGCGAGAGCGGGCAGGGCAAGCAGGGCAATTCGGTTCATCGGTTCTTCCTGTTATCGACGCGCAACGGCGACGCGCAATTTGGCTTCGATTTGCGACCATTCGGCGGTTTTTGCGGGCTGTCCGTTGATCAAAAATGTTGGCGTGCCCGGGATTTTACGAACATTCCACGCTTCCTTGGTTAGCGCCAGCACCGCGTTCTGCGATGGCTTGTCGACCAGGCAAGCATTCACCTGGGCGATCGTGAACCCGCGCGCGACCATGAAATCGTTCAGTCCCGACCCCTTGGCCATGCCCTTCAGCGCCACCGCGACCGGGGCGCCTTCGGGCAGGGCCTCGCTTGCCTCGAACGCGGCTGCCTTGGTCAGCAAAGCGTCCTGTGCGCCGAACAGCGCCTCGGTGTTGCCAAAGAACCGTGACGGTCCGCCACACCGCGCCAACACGGCGGCCGTAAAGTCATAACGATCACGGACAGCATTGCGCATCTCGACTGCAACGGTCCCCTTGGCAATGAACCCCGCCTTTAATGGTGCGGCGGCCTCTCCGGTGAAATGCGCACAGTGCGGACAGGAATAGCTGAGATATTCGACCAGCCTTACCTTCGCCTTCGGATTGCCCATCACATACGCACCATTGGCGGCACGCGTGACGGTCGTGGTCCAGTCGGGTGCGGCAGACACGGTGAGCGGCGCAAACAGCGCAAACAGGGCAATCAAGAGGCGCATCAGCTGATCTTTCCAATCGGCATGGGAAGCATGGTCGCAGCGGCAACACCCTGGGCCAGCGATTCGAGCACTGCTTTCAGTTCAGGGTCGGCAATCGTCCGCAGCGATTCGCCGAGCTCGACCGGCACGACCACGAATGGCTGCGGCGCAACACGAGCCTTTGGCGCGGGCAGGTCGCCTTGGCGCATGACGACGCGGACGACGGCAGCATAGCCAAAAAAGCGGTTCACGCGCTCGATGATGACCGGCGTGACGTGCTGCATCATGGGGGCATGGGCGCCCGCGACAGTCAATGTCAGCACGCCGTTTGAACGCGCGCCGTTAGGAAACCGAATCGATTCAGGCGCAGTCACCTTGGCGTAGCGCTCGCCCACGATTTCGCCCCAGCGACTGACGACCGAGGATTGCACGAAACCGAATCGCCGGAACGCTGCACGGCCAATGTCGGGCACGATCTCTGAAACACTGCGCGCACGTCCGCCCCGTGCACGTTCCGGGGCGGCAGTTTTCGGGGCAACTGGTTTTTCACGTTTCGGCATTGGCGCACCTCTGCCACAAGCGCCCGGTGTCCGTCGATATGCCAATTTCCGCAAAACTGCTCCGCTGGTACGATATCCACGCCCGCGACCTGCCGTGGCGCAGTCCGCCGAACAGTGCGCCGCCCGATGCGTATCGCGTCTGGTTGTCCGAAATCATGCTGCAACAGACGACGGTTGGCGCGGTCAGGCCCTATTTCGCCAAATTTACTGATCGCTGGCCGACCGTCACCGGGCTTGCCGCCGCGGAGGAGGCCGACGTGATGACCGCCTGGGCTGGACTTGGCTATTACGCTCGCGCGCGCAACCTGCTGGCCTGTGCGCGCGCCGTCGTCGGTCGCCACGCCGGCCAGTTTCCATCGACCGAGCCTGAGCTACGCGCCCTGCCGGGCATCGGTGCCTACACCTCCGCCGCCATTGCGGCGATCGCATTTCACCGTCGCGCCGTCGTCGTTGACGGCAATGTCGAGCGCGTCGTGTCACGTCTGTTCACTGTCGAGACCCCGCTGCCCGCGTCGCGGCCCGAACTCCGTCGGCTGACCGACACGATAACGCCCGCCGCCCGGGCAGGCGATTTCGCGCAAGCGTTGATGGACCTCGGCAGCACGATCTGTACGCCGCGCAACCCGTCCTGCCTGCTTTGCCCGCTGCAAGCCGGGTGCCGTGCCACCGGCAAAGACCCGGCCAGCTATCCGCGTCGAGCCGCCAAGATCGCCAAGCCCGAACGGACAGCGACCACGTGGTGGATCGAATGCGACGGCACGGTGTTGCTGGTGCGTCGTCCTTCGTCAGGATTGCTGGGAGGGATGCGGGCCTTGCCATCGACGCTCGACCCGCAATCCGTCGTGTTCGAGCCGCCTTTCCTTGGCGAGCCGATCGGTGGAATCGTCCATGTGTTTACCCATTTCCGCCTGTCGCTCGCCATCCAGGCCGCGCGGTTGGAAAGCGGTTGCAACCTGCCCACGGACGGAGAATGGTGGCCAATCGAGCGGCTGGATGAAGCCGGGCTACCCAGCGTCTTTGCCAAGGTCGCCGCGACCGTGTTGAGGAAACGAAACGCAATGATCGATGCCGACAGCAAAACGCGCCTCGGGTCGGGCGCGGTGGCACACCGTTGACCGGCTTCACGGGTTCACCCCTCGACCGCGTCGATCACATTCGCAGCGATCCGGAAGGTTTTGCCGCGCTGCGCTATGACTGGCGCGCGCGTTTGCTGGCGCTCGACGGGCTCGAACCCCAACTATCGGAGGATGGCTCGCTGGTCTGGGCAAGCCTTGTCGAGCTGACCGAGGAAGCCGAAGTCGTCCTGCTTGGCGTGTCCGATGGCAAGCCGCATTTTACCACTATTCCGCCGCATGCCGTCGGCGCGCCGATGCGGTCGCCGTCGATGCTGCGCCTGCTGCACGTCCTGCCGACCGAACAGGCGGCGATCTATGGCACCGCACACAGCCTCATCACCTGGCACAATACTCATCGATTCTGCCCGCGCTGCGGTTCGGCCACGACCCTTTTCCGCGCCGGTTGGGGCCGCAAATGTGATCGCTGCGGCACCGAACATTTTCCGCGCACCGACCCCGTGGTCATCATGCTCGCCGAATATGAGGGCCAGGTGCTCGTCGGTCGCCAGTCGCGGTTTCCCGCCGGAAACTATTCGGCACTGGCGGGTTTCCTCGAACCCGGTGAATCGATCGAGGAAGCCGTGCGCCGCGAACTGATGGAGGAGTCGGGGGTCCCGACCGGTCGGGTTCGCTATGTCGCCAGCCAGCCCTGGCCGTTCGGCGGATCGCAATTGATGATCGCCTGCGTGGCGGAGGCGCTTGACGACACGATCACGCTCGACACCAAAGAACTGGAAGACGCAATGTGGGTGACACCCGACGATGTTCGGGCCGCGTTGAACGGTGATCCGGACGCCCGTTTCAAAGCGCCGCCGCCCTTCGCCATCGCCAACAGCCTGTTGACCGCATGGCTGGACGATCAGGAAACGGTGCGCCCCCGGGCCTTGGGATAGCTGCCCAGCAAGCGCACCCATTTCGAATGAAATGCCAGTTCCTCGAGCGCCCGCGCAACCGCCGGGTTCTCCGGATGCCCCTCGACATCGGCAAAGAATTCGGTCGCGGCAAAACTCGCTCCCCGCTGATAACTTTCCAGCTTGGTCATGTTGACGCCATTGGTCGCAAAACCGCCCATCGCCTTATACAGCGCGGCAGGGACGTTCTTCACTTCAAAGATCAGCGACGTCATCACCTCGCCCTCGATCCGGCGGTCGGGCTCCATGAGCGCCAGGATGACGAACCGCGTCATGTTGTCGTCGGAATCCTCGATACCCTGCTCGAGTATCTTCAGGCCGTAGATGTCAGCAGCCAGCGGCGGCGCGATCGCGGCCGTCTTGGCATCGCCACCCTCGACCACCAGCGCCGCCGCACCCGCCGTGTCGTCATAGGCGATCGGTCGAATCTTGCGCGCGCGCAACCAGTTGCGGCACTGACCCAGCGCCTGCGGATGGCTGACCGCCTCCCTGACCTCGGTCATGTCGCCAAGCCCCATCAGCGCATAGCGGATCGGCAGGAAATGTTCCCCGGTGATGACCAGCCCCGATTCGGGCAGCAGGAAATGGATATCGGCAACGCGCCCATGCAGCGAATTCTCGATCGGGATCATCGCGCAATCGGCGCGCCCCTCGCGCACGGCGTCAATGGCATCCTCGAACGCAAAGCACGGCAGTGGCAGTCCGTTCGGAAACGCCTGATTGACCGCGATATGCGAATTAGCACCCGGCGCGCCCTGAAACGCGACGGATCGTTCGGGTTCGGCGGCAGCGGCGGCGATCATCGCGGCGACGATCGGGCGGGCGGGTGCGGGATAACGGTTCATGGCGGTCGGGCGCCTAAGCCGCCGGGCAAACCTAAGCAAGCGTCTCCGCTTGCGGTCGCGCTCCGGCTTTCCTAAAGGGACCGCGACTGCAACGCGCCTGGGACTTCGTGAACAATGGATAATCGCACCAACGTGATAGCCATGATGGTATTGGGCGCAGGCATCGTCGCGCTGGGTACGACCATCGTCAGCGGTGAGTTCTTTCATTCCGAACGGCCCGAGAAAATGGGTTATACCGTCGAAGGTGTCGAGGCCGAGGCCGGTGGCGAAACCGCCGCGGTCGTGCCGGTCGCGGCCTTGCTCGCCTCTGCCGACGCGGCCAAGGGTGCCGAAGTTTTCAAGAAATGTGCCGCCTGCCATACCATAGCCTCAGGCGGTCCCAACGGCATCGGACCAAACCTGTATGCGACCGTCGGCGAAGGCATTGCCGAGGGCAAGGGCGGCTTTGCATTCTCGGACGCGCTGAAGACCAAAGCGGGCGGCAAGTGGGATTTCGAGGCGCTGAACACATGGCTGACCTCGCCGCGCGCCTATGCCCCGGGCACGAAGATGACCTTTGCCGGCCTGTCAAAGCCTGAAGATCGCGCCAACGTCATCGTCTATATGAACAGCCAGGGTTCGAACCTGCCGCTCCCCGCAGCGCCTGCGCCGGGTGCCGCACCCGCCAAGGCTCCGGCGGGCGGCACAGCAGGACCTGCGGCGACCCCGGCGGCGGCACCGGCTGCGGGCAAGCCCGGCGCAACCGGATCCGGCGCTCCCGCTTCGGGCAATTCAACGGCAAAGCCCGCACCCAAAGGCTGAACCGCTCGAAAGCTCCGGAAGGCGGTATCGGCATAGTCCCGTCACCCCGGCGAAGGCCGGGGGCTACACGGGTTTGAGAACGATGTGCGCCCGATCCGACAGCCGTA
>NZ_JANXNX010000053.1 GCF_025353885.1 Sphingomonas sp.
GGGGCCTATACGGGCTTACGAAAATGCACCCGACCCGACAGCCGTATAGGCCCCGGCCTGCGCCGGGGTGACGAGATTGACCGACCCTTAAGTCAAACTCGGTCGCGCCGCCCCAGCAATCGCAACCGCAGCGCGTTGAGCTTGATATACCCCTCGGCGTCGCGCTGGTCATAGGCGCCGGCGTCGTCCTCGAAGGTCACGACCTTTTCGCTGTACAGACTGTTCGGCGACTTTCGACCCGTCACGTTGACGCTGCCCTTGTAGAGTTTCAGGCGAACCGTGCCTGACACCTTGGCTTGCGAATGGTCGATCGCAGCCTGCAGCATCTCTCGCTCGGGGCTGAACCACATGCCATTGTAAAGGAGTTCGGCGTAGCGTGGGGCGAGTTCGTCCTTCAGATGCGCGGCGCCACGGTCGAGCGTAAGTTGTTCGATGCCACGATGCGCCAGATGCAGAATAGTGCCGCCCGGTGTCTCGTACATGCCGCGCGATTTCATGCCGACAAAGCGGTTCTCGACCAGGTCGAGGCGACCGATACCGTGCGCGCGGCCAAGTTCGTTGAGTTTCGCCAGCAGGTTCGCCGGCGACATGCCGACGCCGTCGACGGCCACCGCATCGCCGCGTTCGAAATCCACGGTGATCGATTGCGGGATGTTCGGCGCGTCCTCTGGATTGACGGTGCGCGAATAGACATAGTCGGGGACTTCTTCCCAGGGGTCCTCCAGAACCTTGCCCTCCGACGAGGTGTGCAGGATGTTGGCGTCGGTCGAGAAAGGGCTCTCGCCACGCTTGTCCTTGGCGACGGGAATCTGGTGCTGTTCGGCAAAGGCGATCAGTGCGCTGCGGCTGGTCAGGTCCCATTCGCGCCATGGAGCGATGACCTTGATGTCGGGCGACAGCGCATAATAACCGAGTTCAAAACGGACCTGGTCGTTGCCCTTGCCCGTTGCCCCGTGGCTGACGGCATCGGCATTGACCATCCGGGCGATCTCGATCTGGCGCTTGGCAATCAGGGGTCGCGCAATCGAGGTGCCGAGCAGATACAGCCCCTCATACAAAGCGTTCGCCCGCATCATGGGAAAGATGTAATCGCGGACGAATTCTTCCTTCAGGTCGTCGATGAAGATATGTTCGGGCTTCACGCCCATCATTTGCGCCTTGGCCCGCGCAGGTTCCAGTTCCTCGCCCTGCCCCAGGTCGGCGGTGAAGGTGACGACTTCGCACTGATAGGTCTGCTGGAGCCATTTCAGGATGACGCTGGTGTCGAGCCCACCCGAAAAGGCCAGCACTACACGCTTGATGTCGCTCATCCGTAAGTCTCCAGTAAGTAAGCTGCCCCTTTAGGGATGATCGCGCCTAGAGCAAACCCATCGCGGCGAGTCTACCCGCCAGTTCTGCCGGCATCGTGTCGCCCTCTTCATCGCCCGGTTGCCAGTCCGGCGGGGCGGCATCGGCCTCGAGATAGCGCCAGCCCTGATGCGCGCGACGGGCCATCGGACGGACGGGGATGACTACGGACGCGACCAGAATGTCGATCCGTCCGTCCTCGCTGTCTGAAAAGCCGAGGATTTCGCTGCGGGCGACCAGCGTGTGCTTCAAGATCCAGTACAGTGACCCGCCGACCAGCTCCTCGTGCCGTTTCGGTCGATACCGCGTGGTCAGCCTGACTGGCCCCGCCTCGGCACGCGCGGAAATCCGCGCCGTCAGAAACTCAAGCGAGTCACATCCGAAGGCGACCTTGGTAAGGTGAAGCATGTCAGCCCGACAGTCCCACGATCGATGCAAGCCCGAGGAAGCTGAAGAATCCCATGACATCGGTCATCATCGTGACGAATACTGCGGAGGAAACCGCCGGGTCGACCTCGGCCCGTTCAAGCGCCAGCGGGACGAGAATCCCCGCGAGCCCTGCGATGATGTTGTTGATGACCATGGCGGCGGCGATCACCATGCCGAGCGCGGGATTGGCAA
Organism: Sphingomonas sp.; assembly: GCF_025353885.1. Lineage (GTDB taxonomy): Bacteria > Pseudomonadota > Alphaproteobacteria > Sphingomonadales > Sphingomonadaceae > Sphingomonas_O. The sequence goes on from NZ_JANXNX010000053.1 coordinate 1,969, forward strand.
AGATCAGGCCGGTGCCGACGCCGATCAGCGTGCCCAGCACGATCCCGTTGGCGAGCGCGATGCGGAATTCGCGAAAGATCATGCGGATGGTGTTCGAACTCGTCAGCTGGTTGGTCGCGAGCGCGCGCACGACCACGGCCAGCGTCTGTGTGCCGGCATTGCCCCCCATGCCCGACACAATCGGCATCAGCACGGCCAGCAGCGCAAACTTGCCGATCTCCCCCTGGAACATTCCCACGACCGAGGACGCCAGCATGGCGGTGCCCAGGTTGACGACCAGCCAGATCAGGCGGGTGCGGATGGTCAGCAGAATGGGCTGATTGATGTCGCCGTCACCCGCACCCGAAAGGCGCAGGATATCCTCGCCCGCCTCCTGCTGGATGACATGGACCATGTCATCGACGGTGATCATTCCGACCAGCCGCCCGCCGTCGTCGATCACCGCCGCCGAGATCAGCGCGTATTTCTGGAAGCGCAGCGCGACTTCCTCCTGATCCATGTCGACCGGGATCAATGTCTGTTCGCGCTTCATCACGTCCGATATCGCAATTTCGCGTGGAGTCCGCAGCAGCCACGACAGCTGGACCGTGCCGATGGGACGATGCTGCGGGTCGACGACGAAGATTTCCCAGAAGTCGGTCGTCAGTTCAGGATTGTCGCGCAAATAATCGACGGTCTGGCCAACGGTAATATGTTCGGGCACCGCGATCAGTTCGCGCTGCATCAGGCGACCGGCTGATTCCTCGGAATAGGAAAGAGCGGCTTCGATGGCGGCACGATCATCGGGGTCGAGTGCGCGCAACACCGCCGCCTGATCGTCGGTGTCCATGTCCTCGATGATCGCGACCGCGTCATCCGTATCCAGTTCGGACGCGATGTCGGCGACCTGGTGTGGCTCCAGCGCATCGATCAACCCTTCGCGGACATGGTCGTTCATTTCCGACAGCACGTCGCCATCGACAATGTCGCCAAGCGCGATCGCCAGGTCGCCGCGCCGGTCCTCGGGCGTCAGCTCGAACAGATCGGCAATGTCGGCAGGATGCAGCGGACCGACCAGGTCGCGCGCGCCACCCTCGTCTCCCTCTTCGACCCGCGCCAGCACCTCGCGGACGAAATCGGGGCGCAGCCGGTCGTCCTCGTCGAGCCGCGTTTCGTTGATGGTCTCGCCCTGAAGGTCGGTTTCGCTCATCGCGCTGCCTCCATGCGGCGGTTTGGTCCAGGCGACGCGGTCTAGGCCCGGCGGCGTTGCAAAGGCAATCTCAAAACCGGGGACGACGCAGCGGACAGGCGGCGCGGGGTGGATAAATGGCAGTACGTGCCTATCTTTCTTCCATGACCTACCGCCTGTCCGCTCTGGACCAGACCCCCATCGCCGAAGGCTCGACTGCCGCCGACGCGCTTGCCAACACACTCGACCTGGCGCGCACCTGCGACGCGCTCGGCTATGACCGCTACTGGCTGGCCGAACATCATGCCTCGCCGGGGCTGGCGGGAGCTGCTCCGGAGGCGCTGATCGGGCCGGTGGCGCTGGCTACCCGGCGAATTCGGGTCGGGTCGGGCGGGATCATGTTGCCGCATTATTCGCCGTTCAAGGTGGCTGAGACGTTCGCCCTGTTATCGGCGCTTGCCCCGAACCGCATCGACCTCGGCGTCGGTCGCGCGCCGGGCAGCGACCAGCGCACCGCCTTCGCACTCCAGCGCGACCGGTCGAAACGCATGCCACACGGCGACTTCCCGAACAATTTGGCAGAGATGATCGCCTATCTCGACGATGCGATGCCCGCCGATCACCCATTTGCCGCGCTGGGCCAAACCCTGCCGTCGGGGGGTGGCGAGACGGCGGTCTGGCTGCTCGGGTCGTCGAGCGACTCGGCGGTCTGGGCGGCCGAAGCTGGGCTGCCTTATTGCATCGCCGATTTCATCAATTCGGACGCAGTGCCGCTTGCGCGCCTTTATCGTGAGCGGTTCAAGCCATCGGCGCGTTTGGCCAAGCCATATCTGATGGTGGCGACCTGGGCGATCGCGGCGCCGACCCGTGCCGAGGCCGTGCGTTTGGCGCTGCCTGCGGCGATGATGATGGCGCACCTGATCCGGGGCGAGCTGATCCCGGTGCCGTCGGTCGAAAAGGCCGAGCGTTGGGCCGCCGCCAATCCAGCCTCCCCGCAACGTCGCCGCATCACGCTGGGCACCCCTGCCGAAGTCCATACCGAACTTGACAAGGTCGCCGCCGACTATGGCGCCGACGAGATGATGCTGGTCAATATCATGCCCGATCATGCCGCCCGCCGTCGGTCCTACGAACTGGTCGCCGCAGAATATGGGCTGGCGGCACTGGCCAAGGCTGCGTAAGGCCGCGCCCACCGAATTTATTCAAATGAAGGAAAAACCATGGCTGAAACACTCACTCTGACGCTGGATACCGGCGAAGTCACGATCAAGCTGCGACCCGACCTGGCCCCGGGGCATGTCGAGCGGATTGCCGAACTCGCCAACGAAGGTTTTTACGACGGCGTTGTCTTTCACCGCGTCATTGCGGGATTCATGGCACAGGGCGGCGATCCGACCGGAACCGGCATGAGCGGTTCCAAGCTGCCCGATCTGAAGGCCGAGTTCAGCAAGGAACCGCACAAGCGCGGCGTTTGCTCGATGGCGCGATCGTCGAGCCCGAATAGCGCTAACAGCCAGTTCTTCATCTGCCTCGACGATGCCCGGTTCCTCGACAGCCAGTACACCGTCTGGGGCGAAGTGACCTTCGGCATGGAGGCCGTAGATGCCCTGCCAAAGGGCGAGCCACCACGGACCCCCGGCAAAATCGTCAGCGCCAAGGCAGTCTGATCGACGTCGCTCCCCTTTCCATCGTGGAAAGGGGAGCGGATTAAGCCGATAGTTCCGCCACCAGCCAGTCGTGGAATATCCTGACCGGCCGCGTTTCCAGCGCGCGGGGGCGGCAGACAAACCAATAACTGTAAGGGCTGACCACCTCGATATCGAACAGCGGGGCCAGTCGTTCGTCATGAGCGTCACTCAGGTGCGCCTCGTGCATGAACGCCACGCCCACGCCCTGGGCCGCCGCGTCGAGCATCAACTGTCCGGAATCATAGTGATCGATCGCCGCCGGTTCCAATCCCTCCATACCGATGGCCTTGCGCCATTCCTCGAAAGTCTCGGGCATGTCGCGATGGATCAACACCGTCAGGTCCTTCAACTGTTCGGGCCGCGTAATCGCACCCGGGCCGCTGCGGTAATGACGCGCGGCGATGGCAAACACCTTGTTGTGATCGAGGCGGTGGGCATAAAGCGCCGGGTCCGGATCGCGCGTTACGATGATCGCGGCATCGATGCCGTCGCCGAGGCGCGATGCCGCGTGGGGCGCTGTGTCGAAGTCGAGATGCAACGTCGGGTGCGCCGCCCTCAGTTCGGCAAGGCGGGGGATCAGCTTTTGAGCGGCGTAAAGCGGCAGGACGCCGAGTCGCAGGCGCATCAGGTCGTTCTGCGCGCTTGCCAGCGTTTCAATGGCGTCCGACAATTGGTCGAGCGCCGGGCCGACCAGTGCCATCAACCGCTCGCCATCGGCATTCGGACGCATCGACTGATGGCCGCGTTTGAACAACGGGCGCCCGATGAAACGCTCGAGCGACTGGATCCGACGACTGAGCGCCGGCGAAGACAGCGAAAGTTCGTCAGCAGCAGCTTTTACCGAGCCGGTTCGCACAACGGCCACGAATGCCTCAACTCCCGATAGCGATGGCAACCTCCGCATAAACATCCCTCGTTTTGTGCAGCGCAACAAGGATATCATACTCGTTACGCATGAGCATAATGTCCACACCCGCAAAGCTGTAGCATGCAATATTTGCAAGTGTGCTTATTCTTTTCGCACTTGCAACATAGTTTGCTGCACTGCACATATAGTGAGCCTTTCAGGCATCCTCTCCTATAAACTTTCAAGGGTCGGTCCTCCGGGATCGACCCCTTTTTTTTGCCTGTTCGATCGCTATGTATTCGGCTCAACAGTTGAGAGCGGCATGGCAGACAGCGAAATCCCCGGAACGCGACTTCAGGTTGCCAACGCCCGCCCCGAAGATGCCGGTCGCGGTCTGGCGCGAATCCCGCGCGCAATCATGGCCGCCATGGTGCTGGCCGAGGGTGACATTGTTGAAATTACCGGCAAACGGGTGACCGCCGCGCGGGCCGTGTTTCCGTATAGCGAGGACGAGGGGCTGGAAATATTACGTCTGGATGGCCTCCAGCGCGCCAATGCCGAAGTGGGTTCGGGCGATTTCGTGACGCTTCGCAAGGTGGAATCAAAAATCGCCCAGCGCGTGGTCTTTGCCCCCGCGCAACAGAACCTGCGCCTGCACGGATCGGGCAACGCCCTGAAACGCAGTTTTGCCGGGCGGCCACTGGTCGCGGGCGACACGGTGGCAACCGCTGGACAGCAGCAGGTCGATCGCACCGACCTGCCTCCGCAACTCCGCCAGATGCTCGCAGCACCCGCCTATGCCCTGCAGGAGGTTCGCCTGACGGTGGTGTCGACCGTGCCGAAGGGCATCGTCCACATCGATGCCGAAACCGAAGTCGAATTGCTCGCAGAATATGTCGAGCCCAAGGATAGCCGTCGCGCCGACGTGACGTATGACGACATCGGAGGCATGGGCGACACGATCGACCAGTTGCGCGAAATGGTGGAACTGCCGTTGCGCTATCCCGAACTGTTCCAGCGTCTGGGCGTCGATCCGCCGAAGGGCGTGTTGCTGCATGGTCCGCCGGGAACGGGCAAGACGCGTCTGGCGCGTGCGGTCGCCAATGAGAGCTCGGCCGAGTTTTTCCTGATCAATGGTCCCGAAATCATGGGTTCCGCCTATGGCGAATCCGAAAAGAAACTGCGCGACGTGTTCGAGGCGGCCGCCAAGGCGGCGCCGTCGATCGTCTTCATCGACGAAATCGATTCGATTGCGCCGAAGCGGGGGCAGGTTTCGGGCGAGGCTGAAAAGCGGCTCGTTGCCCAGTTGTTGACGCTGATGGACGGACTGGAAGCGCGCGCCAACCTGGTCGTGATCGCCGCGACCAACCGCCCCGAAGCCATCGATGAAGCGCTCCGCCGTCCGGGCCGCTTTGATCGCGAGATCGTGGTCGGCGTTCCCGATGAGCGAGGGCGTCGCGAGATCCTCGGCATCCACACGCGCGGCATGCCCTTGGCCGAAGGCGTCGATCTCGCCGAATTGTCGCGCTCAACCTATGGGTTTGTCGGGGCCGACCTTGCGGCACTGACACGCGAAGCGGCGATCGATGCCGTGCGTCGCATCATGCCGCGCCTCAACCTGGAGGAGGGGACGATCCCGGCGGACGTGCTCGACACATTGTCGGTGACGCGCGACGATTTCATGGCGGCGCTGAAACGCGTCCAGCCATCGGCCATGCGCGAAGTCATGGTTCAGGTTCCCAATGTCGGTTGGGACGATATCGGCGGCCTCGATGACGCCGCCGAGAAGCTGCGTGAAGGTGTCGAACTCCCACTGAAGAACCCCGCCGCGTTTCGGCGTCTGGGCATCCGCCCTGCCAAGGGTTTCATGCTCTATGGGCCACCGGGCACCGGCAAGACCCTGCTGGCGAAAGCGGTCGCGAAAGAAGCTCAAGCCAACTTCATCGCGATCAAATCGTCCGACCTGTTGAGCAAATGGTATGGCGAAAGCGAACAACAGATCGCGCGCCTTTTCGCCCGCGCACGGCAGGTCTCACCCTGCGTCATCTTCATCGATGAGCTTGACTCGCTGGTTCCCGCACGCGGTACCAGCATGGGGGAACCGCAGGTAACCGAACGGGTGGTCAACACCATATTGGCTGAAATGGACGGGCTGGAGGAATTGCAGTCCGTGGTCGTGATCGGCGCGACCAATCGGCCCAATTTCGTCGATCCTGCATTACTGCGTCCGGGGCGTTTCGATGAGCTTATCTATGTCGGCGTTCCCGACAAGGCGGGGCGTCTCCACATCCTTGGTATCCATACCGGCAAGATGCCGCTCGACAAGGATGTCGACCTGGCGGCGCTGGCGGATCGAACACTCCGATTTACGGGTGCCGACCTGGAGGATCTGACGCGTCGCGCGGGGCTGGCGGCGCTGCGTGCTTCGCTGAAGGCAAAGAACGTGACGATGGCGAATTTTGAAACCGCCCTTGCGGATACGCGTGCCTCCGTCACACCCGAAATGGAGGCCGACTATGCCCGGATCGCTGCAACGCTGAAGGCCAATGCCATGACGCCCGAAGGTATCGGCTTTATCACGCCGGGGATGCTGACTCCGCGAGGTCCGAAGCCCTGAGCCGCCACAGCGCATAGAGCGCAAGTATGCCGCAGACGACACTGGCGACGATATAAGGCAGGGGTGGCCAGACTTCGTAAAGCCCCACGCCGATCGACGGGCCCAGCACAAAGCTTGCGCCGTTGATCGACGTGACGCGTCCGGCAACCACTCCCTGCAGTTCAGGTCCCACCGCAAGCGAGGACCCGGCCGTGAAACCCGGGCGGGTAAAGCCAAACCCGGCGGAGGCGAGCCCGAACGCCATAGCCAGGCCGAACAAGGAATGGGCCATACTGGTCGCGACCATGCCCGCCGCGGCCACCACCAACCCGACGATGACCATCGTTTTAGGCGACAGGTTCAATTGCGGGATCAGCCCCCATTGGACGAGCAATGCCGCTCCGGCACCGGTCGTTAGCACCAGTCCGATCGTCTGCTGCGAAAGTATCGTTGCGGTATCGAGGTGCAGGCGGTCGATGGCCAGAAAGGCCATCGCCTGTCCCGTCATCGCCTGTGCATGGCCCGCGATCAGTCCGACCAGCAGCCATGGCCAGACTCGCGCATCGAGCCAGGCCATCCGCATTTCCGGATTACCGTTGATCGTGTCGTCGCTCATCGCAGCTGTGACGTTTGCCCCCGTCGGCTCCCCACCAATCGACGGATAACTTGAAACCGCCCCATGGGCAGCGCTGCCCGGCACGTCCTGCGACAACCATCGCCAGGCTGCAATCCAGACGATGATCCCGCCGGCTGCAAAGAAATAGGCGGGCCCGGCGAGCCCTACGCCGGGCAGTACGAAATAGGACGCCAATGCGGGACCCAGGATAGTGCCGAGGCCGAACGCCGAAGCCAGCATGGTCAGCGCCTTGGTCCGCTGCGCCCGCGTCGTTTGACCCGCCAGGATCGCTTGCGCCGCCGGAGGAGCCGCAGCGCCGAACACGCCATAGATCACGCGCGCGCCGATAAAGGCAAAGATGGTGGCGACGGGCGTAAGAATGCCTTTGGTCCCTGCGGTCAGGACGATCCCTGCCAGCAGCGTGGAGATGGAAAATCCGGCTATCCCCATCAGCACCATCGAGCGGCGGCCCGTCCGGTCGGATCGCCGTGCCCAGTAAGGCGCTGCAATTACCCAAATGGCGGCCGACACCGAAAAGGCAAGTGCGATGATATTGTCGCGGATATGCAGCGAACGCCCAATGGCGGGCATGATTGACTGAAGCGCGGTATTGCCCGCGCCGATCGCCAGCATGACCGCGAACAACAACATGAAATCGCGTCGTCCGGAGGCGGGCGTTAGGATCAATGGCGCGGCAATTTTGCGAGCGTATTTCATAATGGCGTGGCTTTACGCACGGAGGAGCGTAACTGCAAAATATGACCATTCGCTTGCACTTGGAACGGGTATTTGCGAACGGGGCGCGGTGAAGCCGTTCGAACAGGTTGAAGGATACCCATGCCGCTCTCGTCCGCCAAGGTGATGAAACGATCGCGCGGGTTCCGCTTTCCCCGAACGGCCAAGGGCATGTTCCTGTCGGGCTTCCTGAAGAACCCGGTGATGGTCGGTTCGATCATTCCTTCGTCCGACCGGCTGATCCGCAAGATGCTCGGCCGGGTCGATTGGCAAAATACCCGGCTGTTCGTTGAATATGGACCCGGCGTCGGCACATTCTGCCAGCCCATTCTCGACAAGCTAGCGCCCGACGCCATGCTGCTCGCGATCGATACCAATCCCGATTTCGTTGCCTATCTGAAGGAAACGATCCACGACCCGCGCTTTCACGTTGTTTGTGGATCAGCCACCGACGTCGAACGCTTCGTGGCGGATGCCGGGTTCGATCACGCCGATTATATCGTGTCGGGCCTGCCGTTCTCTACCCTGCCCCCGGGCGTCGGCGACCAGATCCTTGGCGCCACCCACCGCGTCCTGCGCATCGGCGGGGCATTCCTAGTGTATCAGTATAATCCGTCGGTTCGCAATTTCATTGCACGTCAGTTCGCCCGGATCGATCATGCCATCGAGTTCTGGAACGTCCCGCCCGCCCAATTATGGTGGGCCTGGAAAGAATAAGGCCGATCGGCACTTAAGCCGATCGACCTTAATTCTGTCACTTCGTGTCTACGATTAGTTTAGACGAGAGGCGGGCCGTATCGCTTGCGCTCCTCGTCGATCTTATCGCGATCGAAAGCAGGAGCGTCGGTATCAAATGCTGCCCATCCTTCCTGGCGATAGGCCGAACCTCTGGCGGTCGCGTCGGTCGACCCGTTGCCATTTAACACGGCTTCGGCTTGGGGCAGCAGCGCATCGTCGACGCGTGCGCTGAGCAGCGTGCCGCCACGACGGACTCCCTCGGCATAGACGTTTGCTTCGTCATCACTGTGACCGGCATTCTTCAACGCTCCGACGATCCCACCGGTCGCCGCTCCACCCGCTGCACCGATACCTGCGCCGACTGCCGTCGAGACCAGCCAGCCAGCCGCAACGATCGGGCCAAGGCCAGGAATTGCCAGCAATCCTAGCCCGGCCAGCAGTCCGCCGACCCCGCCCAGCGCCGCGCCCGTCGAAACGCCACGGCTGACGTCGCCGTGATCGTTGACGTCGTCGATGCCGTCTTTGTCGCCATTGCCGCCGTGCTCCCCGTGCGCATTATTGGCGACAATGCTGATATCCGAATGCGGCACGCCGAGTTGCTCAAGGGCTCCAAGCGCAGTTGTGGCATCTGTATAATTGTCGAAAAGCCTGGTGATAGTCCTGCTCATTTTTCTCTCCTGCTAAATTGCTTATTTGGTGGTCACGTTGCCCTTGTAATCAAGCGCAACGTTCATCGATTTGCCGGCGTGGGTGGCTTTGCCGCGCCAGACGCCGTCCTTGTCCTTGGCAAGGCCAGCTACTTTGTAGCCAGCCTTGGCAAAACGACCGCGCGCCTGGGCCGCGGTAAAGGAATTCGCGCCGACGGCAGGTGCGGCAACATGGGCTGCGCTGCTGTTCTTGACAGCCGGATTGTGCGCGCCGGCATTGGTAGCGGTTTGCGCCACGGCACCAGAGGCCAGTGCCAGCGCGCCACATGTGATCAAAATACGACCGATCATATTACTCTCCTGTGTGAATTATTGACTGAGTATTGAGCGCTTTGATCAGCGTGCAGTTCCACGACGAACAAGATTAACGATCGCCAGCAGGATGACCGCACCCACGAGTGAAATCAGGATCGATTGCACTTTCAGCGCGCCGTCGGTGATCGATGCGCCACCGATGAGTGGAGTGATGAGAAAACCGGCCAGCAACGCACCGACGACACCGACAACGACATTGAGGATAATGCCCTGCTGGGCGTCGGTGCGCATGATCATGCTGGCGACCCAACCGATGAGCCCTCCGACGATGAGTAGAATGATAAGGTTCATGATGATCTCCTGTTGGTTGTTACGCCGACTGAACGACGCAGCCGCCCATATGTTCATCGGGCACGCGCTCAAAAAAATCGCCGCTTGGTGCAGAATGATCATAATCACTGGTGTTTTTGCGTTCTATCGCGGCTTGTCTCGGGAACCTGCCGAACTGTTCGTGCGCTCAATGGCGATGCCGACCAGAATCAATCCCGCACTTCATGACCCGACGCTCCAACATCTGGGGCAGCTTATCGAAGGATTGTTGCAGGGGGTCATTCTCGTCGACCCGACGGGCGTCATCCTCAGCGCCAATCCAGCCGCGCTCACGATGCACGGCGTCGACGACGTCACCGGTCTGGGCGCGACCGCCGACCGTTATGCCGAGCTTTTCGATCTGCGCGATCCCGCGGGGCGGCGTCTTCCCCGGCGTGAGTATCCGCTGATGCGCCTGCTGGCGGGTGACTCGTTCCCTGACCTGGTGGTGGAAGTTTCGCCGCACGGGCAGGACGGCCCGCGCTGGACCCATCAGGTTCGTGACATCGTCATGGATGAAGACGGCGGCGAGCCCGACTGTCTGGCGCTGGTGATCAACGATATTTCCGAACAGACCGATGCCCAGGCGCGGTTTGAGGCGATGTTCCAGGCCAACCCCGCCCCTGCGCTTATTCTCCGCGTCTCTGACCAGAGTTACGTTATGGTGAACCAGGGATTCCTCGATCTGTCGGGCTATCAGCGGTCCGACCTGGTCGGCAAGACCCGGCTGAATGTGGATTTTCTGGTTGATGTCGAGCGCAGGGATTTCGTCCATCGGCGCGTCACCGCGGGCAAGGTCATTCCGCAGCTGGAGGCTGAACTGCCCCTTGCGGACGGGAACCACAAGCTTGTGGTGTTAGCCGGCCAACCGATCGAGGTGGCCGACGAGGCCTGCCTGCTGTTTACCTTCGCCGACCTTGAACCGCGCCGACGGGCCGAAAAGGCATTGACCGCCAGCGAACAGCATTTTGCCAAGGTTTTTGAAATGGCACCGGTCGCGATGGTCGTTACCGGTGGCGTCGACAACCGCATCGTCGAGGTCAATGACGCGTTTCGCACGCTGACCGGTTATTCGAACCATGAGGTCGTCGGGCGGGTTGCCGACGACCTTCAGCTTTGGAACGATGCCGGGCAACGACTTGGGCTTGAAGCACAGATCAGCACTGCCGGCGGGTTTCGCAACGCCGACGTCCAGCTACTCGCGGATGGTGGAATGCCGGTCGAATGCCTGGTTTCCGCCGAACGGATCAGCATTAAGGGCGGGCCCTGCGTGCTATGGATTTACCAGGATATCTCTGCCCGGCGACGCGGTGAACTCGATCTGGTCGAAGCCATCGAGGCCGTAATGAAGGATGCCAACTGGCTCAGTCGCTCGATCATGGACAAGCTCGCTACGCTTCGTCATCCCCGGATTGCGTCCGCTGCAACGGCACCCGCGACCGACCTTAGCAAGCGTGAGCGCGAGGTACTGGAGTTGATCTGCAACGACATGACCGACGCGGCAATCGGCGAACAGCTCGGCCTGTCACCTAACACCGTGCGGAACCATGTGTCCCGCCTCTATGCAAAGATTGGCGTCAAGCGGCGCAGCGCGGCGGTCGTCTGGGGGCATGATCGCGGGATCGGGGGCCGAACTTAAAGAAACGCGCGCAGGTCGGCCAGGAAGCTGTCGAACCGATCATGATGGAGCCAGTGCCCGGCGTTATCATAGGTCTTGACCGTTGCTGTCCTGAAATGCGCGGCATTGCCGTCGGTCGCGGGGTTCGATGCCCAACTGTCATTGCCGTAAGCAAGCAGCGTGGGACATTCGATCCGGTTCCACAGCGCGTGCAATTCGGCGGTGGATATGTCCAGGGGCGGCGAGGAGCGCAGATAATTGTCGAACTTCCAGCTATAGCTGCCGTCTTCGTTGCGATTGACGCCATGAATGGTGAGCTGGCGCGCCTGATCTTCGGAAAGATGGCGGTTTTCCGAGCGCATCCGCTCCAGTGCCTCGTCGATCGACGCATAACGGCGCGGGGTCCGGGAACTCAAGGCGCGCCGCTCGTCGATCCATTTCCGCCAGCGGTTGACGAACGCATCCGTCGAGGCATCGTCTGGAGATTGCCCCAGGCCCAGCCCCTCGATCGCCACGAGCTTGCGGACGCGTTCGGGAAACAATCCGGCATAACGAAGTGATATTATCCCCCCCAGCGAATGGGCGACGATCGTTACCGGCGCGCTGCCCTGCTGGTGGACGAGCTGGGCAAGGTCGCAGATGAAGAATGGCATGGAATATACACCGTCGGGCGACCACCCGCTGTCGCCATGCCCACGCAGGTCGGGCGCGATGATATGCCATTCGGTCCGCAATGCCCGCGCAATGCTATCCCAACTGCGCGCATGGTCGCGTCCGCCATGCACCAGGATCAACGTCGGCGCCTCCGGATTACCCCAGTCGAGATAATTAAGCCGCAGCCGTTGCGAAACGAAGCTGTACGATGTGGGCCCGATGTCGTCGGTCGTCGTCATTAGTGTCTGTGCCTCGATCCAAAACCGCCAGCGCGTATGTGCGGGGGCAATTCCGGGAGGGCAACCCCTGCCGACCCCTGATCGGTCGGCAGGGCCAAATTCGTCAGACCAGTGCGGGCATCTTGTCCAACAGCTTGTCCAGCGTGACGGGATAGTCCCGCACCCTAACGCCGGTCGCATTATATACGGCATTGGCAACGGCTGCCGCGACGCCGCAAATGCCGAGCTCGCCGACACCCTTTGCTTTCATCGGCGATGATATCGGATCAGTTTCCTCAAGGAAAACAACTTCCTGATGCGGGATGTCGGCGTGGACCGGCACCTCATATCCGGCCAGGTCGTGATTCACGAAAAATCCGAACCGTTTGTCGACCGCCAGTTCCTCCATCAATGCGGCACCGACGCCCATCGTCATCGCTCCGATGACCTGGCTGCGCGCGGATTTGGGATTCAGGATCCGTCCCGCCGCACAAACCGCCAGCATCCGGCGCACGCGAATTTCGCCCGTCGCCGCATCGACCGCGACTTGCACGAAATGCGCGCCAAACGTCGATTGCTGATACTGTTTGTCGAGTGTGCCGTATTCGATGTGATCCTCTGCAACCAGTTCGCCGTCGCGCGCGGCCTCACCCAGCCGGACTCGACGACTGCCCGAAACCACGCGGCCATCGGAAAACTGCACGTCTCCGGACAGGCCCAGCTTGCTTGCGACCGCTTCGCGAAGCTTGACGCAGGCCGCATAGACGCCCGACGTGGCGTTGTTCGCGCCCCATTGGCCGCCCGAACCAGCGGAAACCGGAAAAGTCGAATCGCCGAGGGTCACACGAACCTTTTCGATGGGGAGGCCCATCATCTCGGCTGCAGTCTGGGCAATGATCGTATAGGTGCCGGTCCCGATGTCGGTCATGTCGGTCTCGACCGTCACGATGCCATCGCTGTTCAGGCGAACTCGCGCGGCGGATTTCATCAGCAGGTTGTTGCGGAGTGCCGCGGCGACCCCCATGCCGATCAGCCAGCGGCCTTCGCGAACCTGCCCAGTTTGCGCCACACGTTTCGACCATCCGAACTGTCGCGCGCCCTGTTCGAGGCACCGGATCAATTGCCGTTGAGAAAACGGTCGCGTGGGATCTTCCGGGTCAACCTGAGTATCGTTCAGGACACGGAACGCAACCGGGTCCATCTTCAGCTTTTCCGCCGCCTCGTCCATGGCGATTTCCAGCGCCATCAGACCCGGCGCTTCACCCGGCGCGCGCATCGCATTGCCTTCGGGCAAATCGAGCACGGCAAGCCGCATCTTCGTCATGCGGTTGGCACCAGCGTAGAGCAGGCGCGTCTGCATCACTGCCGTCTCGGGTCCGCCGCCGGGCAGATCGCCCGACCAGCTTTCATGCCCAATCGCGGTAATTTTGCCATCGGGCGTCGTGCCGATGCGGACCCGCTGGATCGTTGCCGGACGATGCGTTGTGTTGTTGATCAACTGCGGACGCGTCAGCGCGACCTTCACCGGCCGACCTGCGGCTTTGGCCCCCAGCGCCGCCATCACGGCATCGGCGCGCAGGAACAGCTTCCCGCCGAAGCCACCACCGATATAGGGTGACACAAGGCGCACATTTTCCTTCGGGATGCCAAGGGTTTGCGCAACCTCGCCAACGCCCCAGGCAATCATCTGGTTGGCGGTCCACAGCGTGAGTTTTTCGCCTTCCCACGCCGCGATCGTCGCATGGGGTTCCATCATGGCATGGCTTTGATCGGGGGTCGTGTAGGTGGCGTCGATCGTGACCGGCGCGGCGGCAAATGCGCCTGCAAAATCCCCGACAGCCGTGTCGGCTTTTTCGTCCTTGGGCTTGGTCGCGGAGCCCTTGGCTGCGTGCAAGTCGAACGCCCCCTGCTCACGCACATATTCGACACGGACCAACGCTGCTGCCGCCCGGGCCTGTTCGAATGTCTCCGCCACGACCAACGCAATCGCCTGGTGATAATGCTCGATTTCAGGCCCACCCAGCAGCTTGGCGGTGTTCATCCGGCCCTTGCCGAGCTTGCCCGCATTGGCCGCCGTCACGATCGCGATCACGCCTGGCGCGCCCTTCGCCTCGTCCAGCTTCAGGGTGCTGATCCGGCCTTTCGCAATCGCCGAGCCCAGGATAAAACCATAGGCCTGGTTCGGCGCGACATCGTGCCGTTCATAGGCGTAGGGCGCCATTCCGGTCGTCTTCAGCGGTCCGTCGATACGGTCGTGCGGTTTTCCGATGACCTTTAACTGGTCGATCGGATTGGTCACGGCGGGGGTGTCGAATTTCATCGGATCAGGCTTTCGCTTGCGCCATTGCTGCGCCGAGCGTGCGCTCGACCAGCGTGAGCTTGAAGGCATTATCGGGCGTCGGCTTGGCGTCGGCAAACAGCCCTGTTGCCACGGCCTTCGATCCGCGCTGCATCTGTTGCTCGGCGGCCTCGACGCGCCACGGCTTGTGCGCGACACCGCCGACGGCCACGCGCCCGGTGCCGTCGCGCTGCACGATGGCTGCGACCGAAACCAGCGCAAAAGCATAGGACGCGCGATCGCGAACCTTTTGATAGATGTGCGTGCCGCCAACGGGTTTCGGCAAGGTAACCGCCGTGATCAGTTCGCCGCTTTCCAACGCGGTTTCAATATGCGGCGTGTCGCCGGGCAACCGGTGGAAATCGGCAATCGGGATCGTCCGAACCTTGCCATTCGCAGTCACGGTCTCGACGGTCGCGTCTAGCACGCGCATCGCGACAGCCATGTCGCTGGGATGCGTGGCGATACAAGCCGAACTCACGCCGACAACCGCAAGCTGGCGACTATAGCCGCCGATTGCGGCACAGCCGCTGCCCGGAGTGCGCTTGTTACAGGGCTGGTTCGTGTCATAAAAATAGGGGCAGCGCGTCCGCTGGAGCAAGTTCCCGGCGGTCGTCGCCTTGTTGCGAAGCTGGCCCGATGCGCCCGACAGCAACGCCCGCGACAGGACGGCATAATCACGCCGCACACGACTGTCGGCAGCCAGGTCGGTATTCCGCACCAGCGCACCGATCCGCAGCTCGCCTTCCGAAGTCGCCTCGATCTTGTCGAGGCCAAGACCGTTGACGTCGATCAGATGCGTCGGTGTCTCGATCTGCAGTTTCATCAGATCCAGCAAGTTGGTGCCGCCTGCAATAAAGCGCGCGCCCTGCATCCGCGCCGCAGCCGCCGCGGCGGTCGGCGACGTCGCACGCTCGTACGAAAATGACTTCATGCGACACTCCCCGACTTGATACCCGCAACATCGGACATCGCATCGATAATGTTGGAATAGGCTCCGCAGCGGCAGATATTCCCGCTCATCCGCTCGCGCATCTCAGCGCCCGTCAGTTCTGGCTTGGCCGTCAGGTTTGCGCTGACATGACTGGGAATGCCCGCCTTGATCTCTTGCAGGACCGCGACCGCCGAACAGATCTGCCCGGGCGTGCAATAGCCGCACTGGTAACCATCGTGTTTAACGAATGCGGCTTGCATCGGATGCAGTTTTTCGGGCGTGCCCAGACCTTCGATCGTCGTGACCTTGTCACCCTCGTGCATCACGGCAAGCGTCAGGCACGAATTGATGCGCCGCCCATCGACGATGACCGTGCAGGCACCGCACTGTCCGTGGTCGCAACCCTTCTTCGTGCCGGTCAAGTGTAGATTTTCACGCAACAGGTCCAGCAATGTGGTTCGGGTATCCACGTCCATTTCGTGCGATTTGCCGTTAACTATAAGCGATAGCTTGGTTTTCATGGCAGCCTGTGGTTGATTGTTGGACTGGGCATTCGCCGATGACACGGTGGCGACGGCAACACCTGCCGCTCCCGCCGCCAGAAGTCCTCGTCTCGACAATTCAAGGTGAGAGGGGCTCTGCATCATGAAGGCTTTCTCGATAAACTGAAAACGAACGAAACGAACGGCGCGTTGCGGGTCAACTTGGTGCTATACCTTAACGCCCGATCCGCCAAACAGTCGCGCTCACGATAATTTATCATACGCCATTGCGATCTGGCTAAGCGCCGACAGCGCCAGAGTAGCCGGATCGCGCGTAGCCGGGATCAACCCGATCGGGCCTGTTATCCGGTCGATGCTCGCCTGCCCAACGCCACGGTTCAATAAATCAGCGACCCGCAACGCATGGGTGGTTCGACTGCCCATGGCACCGACGAAGAAAGCATCCTGTTCCAGCACTTGCTCCAGCAGATCGCCCTCCCAGTCATGATCGTGGAACAACAGCACGACCGCCGAATATCGGTCTGTTCGCAGCCATGGCGAACGCCCCGGAGTCTTCAGGACATTCGCCTCGACCCCCAACGCTTGCATAGCGCTGACGAGTTCAATGTCAGGGCTGAGCACACTGACGATCGCACCGTAGGAGGACGCCAGCGCCGCCAGCGACCGACTCTCCTCGCCATGGCCGACGACGACGAGGCGCAGGTCAGGATTATGACGAAGTTGGAACACACCATCATTCCAGCCGGTCCGATCTTGATCATTGACGTCAGACTTTATGGCGAGCGTCCCGTTGAGGCCGAGTTGGAGTACAACAGGTCTCCGAGCGGTCAGTTCTTCACATGCCCGCAGCAAGATATCGGTCGCCGGAGCGGGCATGATCAACAAGTCGATCCCACCACCACATGGCAATTCAATGTCGATATAGGGCGACCCGTCACCGAAGCGCACCAATTCGGCTTTGCCACTGGCGATTACCCGCCGGGCTTCGCCGACGACCGCCGCTTCGACACACCCTCCCGAAAACGACCCGAGATAACGACCAGTCTCGCTTACGGCCATCTGCGTACCGGGAGCACGCGAAGATCGGGCAACGACATCGCTCAGAGTCACCAACGCAACCCGCTCGCCCCTGGCGGAGGCGCCGATTAGGAAACGCAAGATTTCAACAGCGTTTTTCAGCGCTCGATCTTCGTTATAGCCATGGCGATTGCGCAGTCAGTCCTGAAAGTTCGTGACGCACCACCGGATTGTCAAGGCAGTCGGCAGGAAACTCGTTCGCGCCCCCCGACATTGTTCGACAAGGTTGACGAAAGGCCCTTCGCCGTGGCAGTCGCCTATCCCACAGCCAGCTATGGCAATGCGGGTGTAGCTCAATGGTAGAGCAGAAGCCTTCCAAGCTTACGACGAGGGTTCGATTCCCTTCACCCGCTCCAGATCTTTGTATCCATGTAAGCTCCTGAAAAGGCGTTGGAAAATGTCATCATTTTGGCCTGTGTAGGTTTTGTGTAGAAAGTTTTCGGGATTAGTCTGAACGCCGACAACTTATCTCTGCAAGCAGTACATCGAAACTTACCGACCAGCCGCTCGGAGGATTCGAACCAGCGAGCATCAGATTCTACCTCTCGGAGAATCAGTGGGGAATTCTTCGCTATAGGCCTTCACACTTTTTCCCCGTGCGGATAGCTGGAAGGCGGAGTTTGGGACTTTGCCGTCATTCGCTGTTGCCAGCGAATGACGGGTTCCAGTGATTGAGCTGCCGTTCGCACGTTACGAAGCTGACCATCGGCTCGCGCCCAATATTCGCCATTCCGGCGCGGCGATGTAATTCGTGAGACCTGCCTTTCAAGCAGACGATCGGACGCCGGTCAGTCTGGCGGTTTACCGACAGCAAGTTCCGGCGCCGCGAGTGGCGCTAGCCGCCATTCGGACTCGATCAAGTTTGCTCGGCAGCTGTGCGCTACTTACCTTGGCACCCATGACTTCTTCAACAAAGAGCTCGAGTGGGCCCTCTTCCGGTTAAAATGGTGAGGCGGAGGCGGAGGCGGAGGCCGTCATCCCGCGGCGTCTCGTTCCTCCAATGCGCTTTCGGCTGCTTCACCGGTCCGGCGTAGCGCATCCAGTTCGTCCGTCGATTTCGTCTCGATCCCGGCAACCTCGTTGCGGGCACCGCGCACGGCGTAGACCAACTCGTCCATCTTGAGATGAAGGGCCTGTTCACTGCGCCGCTGCCCGTTGAGCACCATCTGTGTGAGGGTGATCGACGCCACCGATAGGATCAGCGTCAGGGTATTTTCCCCGGCCGCACCCGCGCGCAGGAACCAGCCCGCGCAAAACATGGCGACCAGCACAATTGCGAGCGGCGCGCCTGCCATATCCGCCGTGCGTCCAGCAATTCGGCTACCTGCCTCGTTCATTCGCTTTAACATGCTTGCGTCACCTTTTACGTAATACCGCTCTTCCGTTCTGCTGTACGTCTGGGATGCAGGAACGGTAAAGACAAGGCGATTGACGACGAATCGGAGCGTTCCACCACCGCCTCCAGGCTCCGTCCAAATATCCCAAAATGCTGGAAAAGGGTCTGGCTGCTATGAGGCCGATTATGTCATAAGCTATCCCAAAGGATGTGCAGTGTATGCATGACTAACAGTTGTTGCGGCGTACCTCGTTGGGCGTTTCCGTTGTAGGTGCCGCGCTCTTGTGGTCGGCTTCCGCTTTGCCGAGCCTGAGGTCAGATGTCCAGCACCCTTGCTGGCGTCAAACGATGCCGTGAGACGCTACATCAAGCAGAGCGAAGAGGAGTGGGCCAAATCCGTCGCGACTAATGATGCCTCGGTGGTCAGGCGTATTCTCGCCGAAGACTTTGTTTGGGTGCTCGACGGTCGTGTGCTCGACAAAAAGACGGCGGTCTTAGAGGCCGCAGAGGGACCCGGTCCCTTCCTCAGCAACACGCCGGATTATGTCCACGTCCGCTTCTTCGGTAACACTGCTGTCGCTCAAGGGAGCGAACCGTGGACGAAGACGGGCGGCCGACGTGGCAAGTTTGTTTGGACTGACACTTGGGCTAACCGCGCGGGGTGCTGGCAGATCGTAAATGCGCAAGACACTGCTGTTGCTTCGACCGGCGATCGCAAAAACCACGGGATCAGTTTGAGTCAGACCTTTGTTCTTCTGCTAAACCGGCTCTGTTGCAACCGGCCATTCGATTTTTGGCTATCATTGCCCTGCCTCAGCCGTTTTGATCAATGTCCTAAATCGCGGCTTTTTCGACCTACCGCATTGCCTGACACCGGCGCACGGTAAGTCCCTGCGAACCCCAGGGAGCTTGTCGATGGCGATCGTGACACACGATACCGAACGCACCAAAGCCATCTTTAAATCATTCCACACCGGAGTGGCTGAAGGTCGCATCGCCGATTTTCGCCAGCTATCATTCCAATGTTTTTTGAGCGGTGCGCTCCCCTCCCTTACGGTGGGGCGGAATAATCCACAGCGTTGGCCTATCTGGGGTCTGCCGACGAGGCCAGCCGGAGGATCTATCTTCAGCACCAGTTGGCTCAGATCCCGGCAATTGTTCCGACCCCCTATTGATCCCAGTTCCACGAGGAAAAACATATGTCAGGTCCGCTCAAAGATAGAATCAACGGTGTTCTCGCGGCGGTTACTACGCGCGCGCTGTTCACCCTGAAGCTCGAGGTGCGCCCTGAAAACTAACAATAAATAACCGGAACGGCCTTCTTGCGAGCGGTTGACTCTCGAAAAATTTCGCTCGCGTTATCCTCCCCTGGGGGATAGGACGGCGCATGACTTCATTATCTGATCTCCTCGCACAAGGCACGGCGCACGCCTGGCTGTTCGTTCCTACCGCGATCCTGCTGGGCGCGCTTCACGGGCTCGAACCCGGCCATTCCAAAACGATGATGGCAGCCTTCATCATCGCGGTTCGTGGGACAGTGAAGCAGGCCGTGCTGCTTGGTTTGTGCGCGACGCTCTCGCATACGGCGATCGTTTGGGTGATCGCGCTGGGCGGAATGTATCTCTGGCGCGGGCTCGCACCGGAAACAATCGAGCCCTATTTGCAGGTTGTATCGGCTGTCATCATCATCGGCATGGGCGGGTGGATGCTATGGCGAACGCGCCAGGAGCAAAGCCTTTCCGCCCTGCACGATCACGATCACGATCACGATCACGATCACGATCATGGAGGCCATGGGCACGATGATTCAACCCGCATCGACACTGGCCACGGCATCGTGCGCCTGGACATTTTCGAAGACGGCGTACCACCTCGTTTCCGCCTGACGGTCGAGCGCGGCGATACTTGGTCGGCCGGTGACGTGACGCTGGAAACCGAACGCCCCGATGGCACTCGCCACGCCTACAGCTTCGCGCAGCAGGCGGGCTATCTGGAATCCTGCGAGGAAATACCCGAGCCTCACGAGTTCGTCGCCCGCCTCGAGCTCGCGCATGGCGGTCACGCACATAGCTATGATGCAGCGTTCACCGAACACGATCACGGGCACGACCATATGCACGAGGAGCTGCGCGGCCTCAACGAAACCGCCGGCTATCAGAACGCGCACGAGCTGGCGCACGCGAATGACATTCGTCGGCGCTTTTCAGATCGCGAAGTCACCACGGGCCAGATCGTCATTTTCGGCCTGACTGGCGGCCTTATCCCGTGTCCGGGAGCGATCACCGTCCTGTTGCTCTGCCTGCAATTGAAAGCATTCACGCTCGGCGCGGCGCTGGTCCTGTGTTTCAGCATCGGGCTCGCGCTCACGATGGTCGCATCCGGGGTGATCGCGGCGATCAGCGTGAAGCACGTCTCCAAGCGGTTCAACGGCTTTGGCGAAATCGTCCGCAAAGCTCCCTATGTCTCGGGGGCCGTCATTCTGGTGATCGGCCTCTATCTGGGTATCAGCGGGTGGATGCACTTGCCAACGGCTTGAACTTTGGATCGGAACTGCTGTGAGTCACGCCTGTAGCCCGGAATTGATGAACCGCCTCAAGCGAGCGCAGGGCCATTTAGCGACCATCATCAAGATGATTGAAGATGGTCGCGATGGCCTGGAAACAGCGCAACAGCTTCAAGCCGTCGTGAGCGCACTCGATAAGACGAAAACGCTACTCGTGGCGGACCATATCGAGCATCATTTGGAGGACGTGGTCGGTCCTCTTTCGCGCGAGGCGCGCGACAAGCTCTCCCGTCTTACTGATCTCGCCAAATATCTCTGATGGCCGGATTTGTCCTTGGCAATGTGAAGCGGGGAGGGCTGCTTGTCCTGGGGGCCGCAATCCTTTCCGGTGCCACTACCCCTGCGGCTAAGGCCATTAGAAACAGACACCGACTCATTTCATTCCGGGCATGTCTTTCATCATGGCATCATGATCCTCGGGGGCGCTGGCGATGATCGCCTTGTATTGTTCAGGGGTCATGCCGGGGAGCTTGCGAACAAACGCCACCATGTCCCAAATCAGCGGATCGGGATGGGTCTTGCCCCATGCCGGCATCGCGCTGAGTTTCACGCCGTGCTTGATAATCCAGAATTGCTGACCGGGGGTAAGGTCTTGCACCTTCGCCAGCTCGGGAGCCTGCGGATAGAGTCCCTGGCTCATCTCTGACTTTTCAACGCCGGGGCCTAAATGGCAACCCGAACACATTTCGGTATAGAGACCTGCGCCGATCGCGATCCGTTGCGCGGACGCAAGGTCGGTCGGGGGCACAATGCCTCGGGCATGGACTTGAATCGATCGATCGCGAAGGCGCTCCAACACGGAATAGACGGCCGGAGTATGGGGCTCGTCGGCCGCAATGTTATAGATGCCAAGGTAGATGAACGCGGCTAGGCCCAACCCTAAAATGACCGCGAACACCCCCACGAACGGCAGGCTGGGGAAGTGCCGCTTCCATCCGGTGTGATCCATGCTCGCGGCTCCTGCTTCCTTATCGGTCATCAAAACCAAATCCTCACGCCCGCCACGAAGCTCGTCGTGGACGGGTCTTTGCCCTCGGCGCGTGTGAAGTCTGCGGTTCGCCCGGTCTGCGCGACGTAGGAGATACCGACATAGGGCGCGAACTGCCGCCTGAGTTCGTAGCGAAGGCGAAGCCCTACCTCGGCGTCGGTGAGCCCCGCGCCAAGCCGGTTTTCGGGCACGTCCTGCGCCGCTAGGTTAAGCTCGACGCGCGGCTGTAGGATAAGCCGCTGGGTGATACGCTGGTCGTAATAGCCCTCAAGGCGGCCTAGCAAATCGCCCTTGGTCGATAGGAACAATGCGCCTTCGACCTCGAACATGTAGGGGGACAGGCCCTCGAACCCGACCGTCGCGTAGGTCCGACTGGGTGAAGGCTGGAAGTCATGCCTGACGCCTGCCTGTAGATTGAAATAGGGGCCGACTGCACGGCTATAGAGCGCCTGCACCTCGGCGCTC
>NZ_JANXNX010000055.1 GCF_025353885.1 Sphingomonas sp.
CCCCCGATCGTGCAAATGAGCGGCAGCAGAGGCAATACCTTGAGTAATCTTTAGAATCTCCGGCGAGGATGTTGTAGAGCGCGCCCATCGCGCCAGCGGCTGCCAACGCATAGGCTGCCTGACGCACCCGCTTGTGCATCATGGCCCGGCCGAGCCGCGCGCCGCCCTGGATGCTGGCATTGGCGAACATATAGGCCGAGTTGATCGCCGGGCCCCATTCTCCCTTCTTGTTGAAGTCCACCGTGAGGTTGCGCGCGAGCATCGCGGCGTCTGGCGCCGACATGCCGACGTCGCGGGCTGCCATATAAGCGGCCAGCCGCGGCGCGTTCTCGACCGCGCCGTTGACGATCTCGAAGCCCTCGGCGACCGCATGACCGGCACCGAGCGCGGTGTTGAGCGCGCCGCCCTCCAGCTTCCGCATTTTCCGGGTTACGTTGCGCTTGATGTCGTCCGGATCGTCGAGGCCGAAGAAGCGGATACGGCCGCCGGCCTTGTCGAACTCGCGGAACGCCGCTGCATAGGGCCCACCGGTCTGCCCGGCCAGCGCCTGGAACGCGCCCTTCATCGCCGGGAACAGATGCTGCGCGAATTGCGTCACGAAACGCTGCTGATCCTGCGCTTGCAGGTTGATAAACGATTCGCCGAGATCGCGAGCGAAGTTCGGGATGGTAAAATTCGGATTCCATTGCGTCGAGAGGCGAGACTGGAGCGTGGTCAGGGTATGCAGCACCTTCACCACCGCGTTCATGTTGGTGGCGCCCATCTGCTTCAACGCGCGGGCGATGTTAATGCCGTCCTTGCCGTAGAGCCGGATCACCATCGGCTTGCCGCCAACCTTGGTCACGAAGGCGTCCGGCTCGTTGTGGTAATTGAAATCGGCGTAATAGGTCACAAGCCCGGTGCGCGGGTCGATCTTGCGTTTCAGCGTCGGCGCGTTCACCTGCCACCGATCGGCGTTCGGGTTGGCACGCACGAATCGCAGGAAGGTGTTGCCGACACGGTTCTTCTCGCCGCGCACGATCGCGGATTCCGCCTGCATCATGACGTACTGGAGCGGACCCTCGGCCTCGCTGCGCCGGCCGAACGCCGCCTTTACTTCCTTCCCTCTGGTGTCATAGCCCTTGCCGCGACCGATCAGGCCCTCATCTTCGGTTCCTTCGGCAAACCCTCGCAGCGGAACGTAATGCTGGTACTGGCTTGCCCACGCATCAGCGGTGTCCTGCGAAATAAGACCGTATGAAACGAGGGTGTCTCGGGTGTCAGAATTGATCTGATCGACCATTGCGGCGATGCGATCAAAATCTCCAATCCGGTTTGCTCCTACACCCATCATGATAGCGTCGGCGTCGGCGTCGGACATGCCGGAGCCTTCACCATTGAGACCAGGGTTGATGGTGTCGATATATGCGTTCCTCTCCTTGGCGTGGCGCGCATAGAGGAAGGCGTTCATTTCGCCCATGCTAATATCGGCCGCGTGCATCGCCTTGATGAGCGGGTCGAAGCGGTCCTTCTCCAACCGTTCCAGCCGTTCGCCGGTGCGGCCGAAATAGAGGCTTTCCGCCTGATACGCCGAAATTTGCGACGGCACGCCGCCAACCGATTCCTCGGCGTTGCGGATTCGTGCCATCTTGTCTTGCAGCTTCACACGGATTTCGGTCGCGTTCACATTGCCGATGCCCAGCTTCTGCGACAGCCCGGCCATCCGGTCATAGCCACGATCGCGCAAATGCTCCGCCACCGTCTCGGACATGGACGGTACCGCGTTTCGGCTACCGCCCGGCCTGATCGCTGCCAACGTGGAATTAGCCTCGGGCCGGGGGGTATCGCCGGTGGCGTCAGCGTAGCCACCATCGTAGGCCTTTCGGTAGATATCGTCAGCGCGTTGCGTTCCTAGTGCTGCACGAACAGCACCACGGATTCGGCGCATGAATTCCAAGACCTTCTCGTACCAGCGGCGAACGCCGATATGCAGTTCCGCCTTGATGCGCTGATCGGCGTAAGCCTCGCTGCCGATCGCGCGCACTTCCTCGCCGGCCAGACTATCGATCTGGTCAGCGGTCAGATTGTAGCGCTCCTCGGCATAGGGCTTGATTTTCTGCCGAATCGCTGGGGTCTCACGCTCCATCAGCGAACGCTCTGCCGGCGTCTGCAACTGATATTCGATGACGTGATAGCCCTCGTGGGCTGCCAGCATCGGCAGGTTGGTGTCCATCGAGAACATGACCAGCTTCTGCCAGGGCTTGTAATAGGCGATCGACACTGCGCCGTTGCCGCCCCACATCGCCTTGGCATCATCCGGCAATTGAGCCGGTTGATCCATGAAGCCAACCGTCGCGTGCTTGCCGATGATGTGCTCCATCGCCTTACGGACGGCGGCTTGGACCTTTTCGGTCTCCGCCGGCGTGATCGAATTCGGCCCGGTCATGGCCGCAGCCAGCGTCGGCTCATCGCCCTCAGTCGGCTTCTCCACCGTGATCTTGCTGGCCGCCATCTTGAATTCGGCGCCGAACTTCATCATCCGCTCGACACCAGCAACGAACTTGTCCCGTGGCAGGTAGGCAACCATGTTGCCGCCATTCGAGACGAAATCGCCGGTCAGTCTCGTCAGTTCCGGATCGAGATAATAGACACCTCCCTTGGCCTTGGCTTTCTGCGCGGTGACGACATAATCCTGTCCGTAGCGGCCGTCCTTCTGGAGCGCGACGTTGCCATCCCTCGACCAAACGCGGTCCAGGGTCTCGTCGAGGTATTCCTTGATCTTGGCGCCGTTCTTCTCGATGCGGCCGTGGGCGATCGACTGCTTTCCGGGGTCAAACCCGCGCGCGGTCATGATGCCCTGGTGAATGGTGCCCTTGTCGCTGGTGTAGTTGATGATCGCGCCTTTGAGATCGAGCCAGTCATAGGCCGCCAGCATATTGCCGCCGGCGATGTAGCGCTCCTCGCGCGCCTCGGACTGCATGTGCTCGAACTTCTGGAGTGTGGCCTCATAGCGCTCGTACCAGTCCGTCATTGGCTCGACTTCGATATCGAGGGCGCTGTCCGGGGTGGATTTACCGTTCTCGGTGAGCCTGGAGAACGGGATAGTCATCTGGCGCGATGCGTCCGCAATCGCGAACGTGGCCTTCCACGATCCCAACGCCAACGGGTTCTTCGGTTCGCCCTGCTGCTTCACGTCGAGCACGATGGCGGTCAGGTTCGAGGTGGCGGTCTTGAGCACCACACGGCGACCGATCGGCAACATCTGATGAACGGCGGTCCAACGATCTTTCTGTTCGTTGAACTTGTTCATCTGCTTCGTGCGGCCTTCCGGGGTCTCCTCCCCGTCGATCACCGGCCGGGTGTAGTCGCTGAACCGCTTCAAACCGTCGCGGCGCTCCGTGGCTTCGCGCTGGAACGCGGGCTTGCCCCAGATGCCATGCGGGGTGTTGAAATTCTGGAGCATGTTGGAAAGCGTGCCGATGTCGAATTGGTCGATACCTTCGTTGGTACCTCCCACGGCCTCGGCCAACCGGCTCATCACCTCCGACGGCTTGAACGGCTTGCCGAGACGCGCGATCGAGACCTTTTGCAGGATCACCGGGGCCGCGAACGGAGAGCCGGAATCGTTGCGCTTGCCCTGCACCTCCATCCGCTCGATCAACTTCGCCTTCAAATCGAAGGACTGCGCTTCGAGCGCGTTTTCACCGGAGGCTTCCAACTGCGCGATCAGCGCCTTGTATTCACTTTCGAGCGCGTCGTAGATCGCTTCCTGCTGGTCGAGCGGTAATAGCGGGAGGCGGCCGGTCAGCTTCCGCATGGCATCGATCGGGTCGAGTTTTCCTTCTTCGGAAATCTTGACTGGAGACGCCAACCGGAAATGCGTGTCCATGTTGTCGCGGACCCAGGAGGCCGCGACTTCGTCGCCGTATTCGTTGATGAAGTCCGGGACGTCCTTCGCAGTCACGGCGCTCGACCGTGATGCGGTGGTGTTGGCGTTCAGCGACGCCATCTTCTTCGCGAGCACCGCGGCCGGGCGCTTCTCTGCCGGGATGTCGGCGACAAGCTGATCGTATTCCGGAAGGACAACCTGCCCGGTGCGGTTGACGCGGCC
>NZ_JANXNX010000012.1 GCF_025353885.1 Sphingomonas sp.
CTGGGAGGGCGCATCGCGCGATCCGGGAACGGACGACGAAACCGGACTGGTCTTCGAGGGCCTGTGCGCCTTTGCCGATCCGCCGAAGCCGACGGCCGCCGCTGCCATCGCGCGCTTGGCAGCTGCCGGGGTTCGTCTGAAAATCCTGTCCGGCGACGACCCAATCGTGGTCAAGCGCCTCGCGGGCCTGGTCGGCCTGCGCGCCGATCGGGTCTTGTCGGGCAGTGACATGATGCATCTGAGCGATGATGCGCTCGCCGTCCAAGTTCGCTCGGTCGATGCCTATGGCCGGCTTGCACCGGATCAGAAGTCGCGGCTCGTCCGCGCATTGCAAGCGCGCGGCGCCATCGTCGGCTATCTGGGCGACGGCATCAACGATGCGCCCGCGCTCAAGGCCGCGCATATCGGCCTGTCGGTATCGGGCGCGACCGGGGTCGCGCAGGCTGCCGCCGACATGATCCTGCTCGATCAGGATCTGGCGGTGGCCGCGGACGGCGTGGAGGAAGGTCGGCGGACCTTCGCCAACATTCTCAAATATGTGCGGATGGGGGCGAGCTCGAACTTCGGCAACATGCTTTCGATGGCGGTGGCCTCACTTTTTCTGCCGTTCCTGCCGATGCTCCCGACCCAGATCCTGCTCAACAACCTGCTATACGATATCTCAGAGATCGGCATCCCGTTCGACTCGGTCCGGCCCGAGGCTGTCGCTCGGCCGCAAGTCTGGGACATGCGCGCGCTCATCCGCTTTGCCGCGGTCATGGGACCCTTATCGTCGGCGTTCGACCTGCTGACCTTTGGTGGGTTGATCTACCTGTTCCACGCGTCTCCGCCCGAATTCCGGACGGCCTGGTTCCTGGAATCGATGGCGACACAGATCCTGGTCATTTTCATCATCCGGACCAACGGCAGGCCCTGGGCCGATCTCCCGCGACCGGCGCTCGCTGCCACTTCGCTCGGCGCGCTCGTTGTCGCTATGATCTTGCCATTCACCCCGATAGCCAAAGCGTTTGGATTCCAGACGCCGCCACTGGCGATGTCGGGTGGCATCCTGGCCATCGTGACAGTCTATCTGATCAGCGCCGAGTTACTCAAACACGCGGCGATACGTGCTCTCCCATCGCACCGAAAACGGAACCGGCCGGTAAGGGGCGGTGCGGCCTAAGCCGTCTGGTGTGATTTGCCTGGCGTCGTCGTGCCCGTGACGCGCCGCGCTTTGGCGATGCCGTCCGCGAGGCCACTCATGTTGAAGGGTTTGGCTACAACCACCGCATTCTGCGCTAGCTGTAATATCTGGAGCGGATCCCCCGTGACATAAAGATGGGACACGAAGCCCTTCGCAAGGATCTGGCGCATTGCCGCCACACCGCTCCCCTCGGCCAGATTTCCATCGACGATCATCAGGTCGGGTTGGCAGCGCATTGCCGCCGCGACGGCGTCAACTTCGGTACTCGCAATCGCCCCAACATCATGGCCCATTGCGGTCAGCAGGTCAGCGAGATCCATCGCGATCAAGGCATTGTCCTCAACGATGACGATCCTGAGCCCCTCGGTCACTACTCACCCCCTGCCCCGCTCTCATTGACCCAGTTTGCGATCGCGTGTCGCAGGCGCCTTGCAGCCAATCGCGCGGCGGAGGGCTTTGGGGTGACACCGGGTATCGGCAATGGTGCGTCGAGATGGCTCGGCGGCGCAGTTGCCGGTTCATCCGGGCACATTGTGCGACTCGATAAACCAGAGTTGCTTGTCGATATTGCGCGACATGCCGGTAAAAAGGTCTGCGGTATCAGCATCGCCAAAGGCGACCGCTTCCTGGATGGCGCTACGCGTCGAGGTGCCAAATGTCGCCAAAGCCTCGGCTACAGCGGTGAGATGCTCGTGCTCGGAGCCGATGCCGAGCAGATAGGGCGCGAGGAACGACCGCTCGCTGGCAAGCTGGATCGTGCCGCGCGCTGTGCCGCCTAGCCCCGAGACCCGCTCGGCGATCATGTCCGACATAGCCTCGGCTTCGACTGAGATTCGATCGAACAGCTCATGGATGGCAATGAACGCTGGGCCTCGCACATTCCAGTGTGCCTGCTTGAGTTGCGCGTGAAGGTCGATCGCGGCGGCGAGATGCTTGTTCAGGATCTCATTCGACTGCGCACGGATGTGCTCGGGCAGGCTGTTGCGGGTCGGGTACATGTTCAGGTCTCCCATGCCGCCCCACCGGCTTGACGATGCACATGCGCGCAGAACGGCACGCGCTTCATAATCAGGGTTCGGCCGTGACATTGGCGCGAAGTTCGACGGTCGTTGAGCCTCGGAAACTACTCAAATCCTGTCGCGCTGCCGCGAATACATCGCGGCCCGTAAATATGTGTAGGAGGGTACGCCCTTGAACGTGCTACCCCTCTGGTGCATGGCAATGAAGAATGAGCCGGCGACCGCGCGACATAATGAAGGCGCCCATATCGCGGCACCGGCACTGGTCAGAGATACGACCCCGCTCGCCGCGCGAGGGCCTCCCGGTCCGATCCCGATCATCGCCATCGGCGCTTCGGCAGGTGGCCTCGAGGCCACGTCGAAATTGCTCGCCGGATTGCCGGCCACTACGGGCATGGCCTTCATCCCCGTCCAGCATCTCGACCCGACCCACAAGAGCTTGATGGTTGAACTGCTGGCGAAATACACCGCGCTGAAGGTCGTCGAAGCGACCGATGGCGTCTCACCTGTCCCCGACCATATCTACGTCATACCACCGGGCCGCTATCTTTCCCTCCGCGCAGGATCGTTACATCTCTCGCCACAGCAGGTTTCTCATGGCGCGCGCTTGCCGTTCGACTTTCTGCTCGGCTCGCTGGCCGAAGGCTACGGTCATCAAACAATCTGTGTCGTCCTGTCCGGAACCGGTGCGGACGGCAGCGGCGGTCTTGCCGCGCTCAAGGCCGCAGGCGGCTACGTGATTGCGCAGAAACCCGAAGAGGCCGAGTACGACGGCATGCCCCGGAGTGCGATCGGCACCGGGCTGGTCGATAAAGTTCTTGCCTTGGCCGACATACCAAAAGCGCTGACCCTTCGTGCTGCTCCGATCCTGAGCAGTGCGGCACACCTTTTTTATGACAGGATGCTACGGCCCACCGATCTGGACGAGATCATCGCTTTGCTCAAGGACAAGACCTCGCATGACTTCCGGCAGTACAAGCCGGGCACATTGGAACGCCGCATCGAAAGGCGGATCGCGCTTCTAGCGCTCGAGCGTGGCAACCTTGCTTCTTATCTCGACCTGCTCCGCAACGATGCAGCCGAGCGTGAATTGCTCGCCAAGGATCTGCTGATCAATGTGACCAGCTTCTTTCGTGATCCCAAGGTGTTCGAGGCGCTGGCGGCAACGATCATTCCGGATCTCATTCATGGCGTGGCCGAGCATCAATCGCTCAGGATATGGGTCGCAGGATGCAGCACGGGCGAGGAAGCCTATTCGATCGGCATGATATGCCGGGACGCGATCGACGCCTCCGGGCGTAAAATCAAATTGCAGGTTTTTGCGTCCGACGTCGACCCGGACGCGATAGCGACGGCGCGCGAGGGCCTGTATCCTCTCGATATTGCAACCGCCGTTCCCGCGGACCGGCTTGCGCGCTTTTTCGTCAAGGACGAGGCGGGTTACCGTGTGGCGACAAGCCTGCGCGGCGATATTGTTTTCACCGTGCAGGATGTCCTGTCGGATCCGCCCTTCTCGAAGATCGACCTCGTTTCCTGCCGTAATTTGCTGATCTACCTCAACACTGACGCCCAGGCCAAGGTGATCTCGCTCTTCCATTTCGCCTTGCGCGAAGGCGGCATTTTGATGCTCGGATCGTCCGAGACGGTCGGTAAGGCCGAAGACAGATTCGAGGTCATCGCCAAATCCGAACGCTTCTACCGGCACATTGCGCGCAGCCGGATCGGCGATGGTGGTTTCCCTCTGAGCTTTGGAGAAATCATGCCGGTGATAGGCGGCGCCGACAGGACCGCGTCGGTTACGCGCCAGACGACGCTGGCAGACATTTGCCGCAGGGCAGTCCTGGCCAGCCACGCACCAGCCGCTATCTTGATCAACCGCAAGCGCCAGTGCCTCTACTCTATGGGACCGACGGAACGCTACCTGCGGATCGCGCCTGGCTATGCCACACTTGATCTGCTCGCGATGGCGACACCCGCACTGCGGACAAAGTTGCGGCTCGCGATCGACAAGGTCAGCAAGGCGACGCCGCGCGTCGATGGCGGGCCCACGCGCCTGACCCGTGACGGTGTCACCATCTGGTTCAGTATCGATGTCCGGGCTCTTGCGGGCGACCATGAAGACCTTTTGCTTGTCTGCTTCGTGGAGGAGCTTAAGGACAGTGCGGGGGCGCCTTCAACGCATAGCGGCAGCAACCCAACACGGATTGCCGAACTCGAGCGCGAACTCGAGGCAACGCAGGCCGAACTGCAAACCTCGATCCTGAGCCAGGAAACCTCGAGCCAGGAACAGAAGGCGATCAACGAGGACGCGCTTTCGGTCAATGAAGAGTTCCAGTCGACCAATGAGGAGCTGTTGACCTCAAAAGAAGAACTGCAATCGCTTAACGAGGAACTGACAGCACTCAACAGCCAGCTCCAGGAAACGCTTGAACGTCAGCGGCTGACATCCGACGATCTCCAGAACGTCCTTTACAGCACGAATGTGGGAACGCTGTTTCTCGATATGGATCTGAAGATCCGTTTCTACACGCCGGCAATCAAGTCACTCTTCAACATCATCTCAGGCGACATCGGTCGGCCGATCGCCGACCTCCGGCCGATGGCGACCGATAATGATCTCCTCACCGACGCGCGCCAGGTTCTTGCGGACGAGGCCTCGATCGAGCACGAGATTGGCGGCCCGAACGACACCTGGTTCGTGCGACGTATTTTCCCCTATCTTGCCCATAACAACCGTGTCGAAGGTGTCGTCATCACATTCGCGGATGTCACCGAACGAAAATCTATCACGAAAGCGCTCGAGGCCGCGAAGTTGGAAGCCGAACGCGCCAATCTTGCCAAGTCACGGTTCCTCGCGGCCGCCAGCCATGATCTGCGCCAGCCGCTCCAGTCGCTGACACTCCTTCAGGAATTGCTGGCCCAATCGGTCGAGGGCGAAAAGCCACAGAAATTGCTGAGGCGCCTCGAACATACATTGGGAGCGATGTCCGGCATGCTCAATGCATTGCTCGACATCAACCAGATCGAGGCCGGCGTGGTTGAGGCCAAGCCCGTTACCTTCCCCATCGCGACGATATTCGATCATCTGCGGGATGAATTCACCTATTTGGCGCAGTCGCGCAATCTGTCGCTGCATATTCTGCCAAGCGCGGCCTTGGTCTACAGTGATCCGCAGTTGCTCGAACAGATGATCCGCAACCTCCTCGGTAACGCTGTCAAATATACCACGCGCGGGAAAGTCCTGCTCGGCTGCCGTCGTCGCGGCGACACATTGCGCATCGAGGTCTGGGACACTGGCATCGGTATCGCCGCTGACGAACTCCATGCCATTTTTGACGAATTCCACCAGATCGATAACGCTGCACGGGAACGCAGTCTTGGTTTGGGCCTTGGGCTATCGATCGTCCAACGGCTCGGACATTTGCTTGGACATCCCGTCGATGTCCGCTCGGTACCGAACAAGGGTTCGATTTTCTCGGTTACGATCGCGAGCCCAGTCGTAGCCGCTCCTGTACTCGCCGCAGATATGATCGAGACCGATCCCACCGAGGAACGGCAGCGTCATCGCTGCAAAATTGTCATCGTCGATGATGACCCCGATGTGCTCGAACTGCTCGAACAGTTGCTCAAGGGCGATGGTCATATCGTTCGAGCTGCTTCCGACGCGGCCGCGGCGTTGAAACTGATCGCGGGCGGCGCAATCAGACCGGAAATCCTGCTGACCGACTATAATCTGCCGGGCGGCACCAACGGCCTCGAACTTTTGGCGCAGCTTCGGCACAACCTGCCGCACGGATTGCCGGCCATTGTCCTAACCGGTGATATTTCGAGTGAGTCGCTGGCCCGGATCGCGGGTGAGGACTGCATTCAGTTGAGCAAACCGGTGAAGCCGCGCGAACTTGTCGCGGCGATCGAACGGCTCTGCCCGCAAAGCGCACCGCTCGCGTCTCAACGGGTCAAGGCTATCGCGGCAAAGGGGGTGCCCATAGCCTATGTCGTCGATGACGATCCGGAAATCCGGGCGACGATCAGAGAAGTGCTCGAAAGTGACGGACGGGTCGTCCAGGACTTTGCAAGCGCCGAGACCTTTTTGAGGGCCTATCGTTCGGGCGGTGAAGGTTGCCTGCTTATCGATGCCTATCTTCCGGGCATGAGCGGTGTCGCGCTGCTGGACGAGCTTCGTGCCCGAGGCGATCATTTGCCGGCGATTCTGATCACCGGCAGTAGCGATGTCGGTCTCGCAGTGGAAGCCATGCGCACGGGCGCCTGTGATTTCATCGAAAAGCCGATGGGTCGCGTAGAATTGCTGGCAAGTATCGCGCGCGCGATCGACCAGTCGCACGACACCCGGCTCATCGACGCGGCGCAAGAGGAAGCGGCCGCGCATATTGCCGATCTGACCACACGGCAGCGCGAAGTGATGGACATGGTCCTGGCCGGCCATCCTAGCAAGAACATCGCCACCGATCTCGGGATCAGTCAGCGCACCGTGGAAAATCATCGTGCGGCGATCATGCACAAGATGGGCGCAAAGTCGCTGCCCGAACTCGCGCGGACGGCGCAGGCTGCCGCTTCCCAATATCATCCTTCGGAAGATTCCTCCTAGCCCGCAATAACCGGTCGCCCCCCGGCAGAAGTGCTGCTCCAGGAATAACCGATCCGTTACAGGAGAGTGCAATGATCGTTCCCAGCGGTACCCTGAT
>NZ_JANXNX010000032.1 GCF_025353885.1 Sphingomonas sp.
CGGATGCGCGGCACGGGCATCGAGCACGGCTTGGGCGAGCGCCTCTACTTTCGCGCGTTGCGCGGGCGAGGCGTCGGGCCATGGGAAGGTGTTGTAGACCAAGCCGCTCGAGTAACTGTAGTCACTCTTTAATCGACCCCCAATGTGACCAAGCCATGCCATATGCATCCGGCTGGTAAGCACTCCAAATATTTCAAGTGATGCCTCTTGCAACACTCTCAGTTTCTGGTTTGGAATTATAGGCGGAGAGATCCATCCAATAGGTGCGTAATTGCGTCGTTCGGATGAGGTATTTGGAATAGCGAGAAAAGGCCGTGCTGGGATAACAGTTAAATGCCATTGGGTTGGCTTTGTTGATAAATCCAAAGTCGTTTTACTTGATCGACTTGCTCGCCATTTTCGTATTGCCTCTAGTCGTGCCATAACCGGCGGAACGGACTTTATTAATTCTGGTGACATCAAAGGTGTAGCTATCACCCACCGCGCGAAGCCATTTATGAATTCTTCGGCTCCTTGGTAGGGCCGCAAAAAATCTGCAATCTCTGGATGTTTAGCAATCAGCTCTTGTCTCTCGATGTAGCTTAAAACTAGATTTCCGTCTTCCAACGGCTTTGAACCGGTGATCAATTTGGGCATTCCGTTGATCGGACTCCCCGCCTCTTTCACCACCAAATGCCGATTTGCCACCCCGCGTGCATCAAACAAATACGCAGTCAGCCCGCCATGCCGGGTTTCAACAGGCGCGCCCTTTATATCCGGGTAACTGAACAGCCGCTTTTCCGCCGGTTCCAAATCCCGATGGGCCAGACCGACAATAACCACGTGCACGTGCGCCTTGCCACGCGCCTCACTGCCCCAACTGAACGTGCGGTGGGCAAAGGCGATTTCCAGACCATAACGATCGAACAACAGCGGCCATAACTGCGCTACTTGTTCGCCTTGGGTTATTGAATTGGTGGAAACAAAAGCAATCCGAATGCGCGGATTGACCTTGGCCATTTGCCCCGCCTTTAAAAACCAAGCCGTCACATAGTCCAGCGTGCCGCCCGATCCGCCCAGCTTGGCAATCCCACGCACTTGCGCCCGCTGAAAATTTGTCTGGAACTTGGCCCCGATAAATGGTGGGTTGCCCATGATATAGCTGCACCGCTCTGGTGGCAGCAGCGCGGCCCAATCTGCTTCCAGCGCATCGCCGTGCAGGATATGCGCGCTGTCCTTCAACGGGATGCGGGCATAGTTCAGTCGGAATGCCTCATTAATCGCGTTATTGGCGATATGGTCCATCATCCACATCGCGACTTCGGCAATGCGGGCGGGAAACTCCTCATATTCAATGCCGTAAAACTGGTCGACGGTCACCCTGCACATCAGCGCCGCGTCGATCTGTTGATCGGCATATTGGGCGCGCAGGCAGTCCAGTTCCAGCCGCCGGATTTCGCGATAGGCGATGACCAGGAAATTGCCGCACCCACAGGCGGGATCGAGGAAGGTCAGCCGCGTCAGCTTTTCCTGAAACTTCGCCAGTTCCTTATCCCGCCCGCTGCGCCGTTCCATAATGTGCGCCAGTTCAGCGCGCAGATCATCAAGGAACAGCGGGCCGATCACCTTCAGGATATTTTCTTCCGAGGTGTAATGAGCGCCCTTGGCCCGGCGTTCCTTGGCATCCATCACAGATTGGAACAGCGAACCGAAAATGGCCGGACTGACCGCTGACCAATCGTGGCGGCAGGCATCCAGCAAATAGCCGCGCATTTTCTCGTTAAAAACCGGAGTGCGCAGGTGTCCGCCAAACAGCTTTCCGTTGACATAGGGAAAGGCGTTCAATTCGCCCGACAGGCCCGATTGCCGCTGATTTTCGGGCGTATCCAGCACGTCGAACAGTTCGCTCAAAACGCGGCCCGCGTCCGCACCGTCGGGCCGGGTGTCGTTGTCGATCAGTTGTAGGAAAATGTCCTTCGGCTGGAAAATGCCGGTGTCGTCGGCAAACATGCAGAACAGCAGCCGCACCAGCAATTGTTCCAGGTCGTGCCCGCCATAGCCCGCGTCGTTCAGTGCGTCATGCAGGCGGCCCATCAGTTCGGCCGCCTTGATCGTGACGCTGGCCTGCGTGGTGAAACTGACCTTGCGGCCCAGCATGAAATCGAACGCAGTTATGTGCTTGTGCAGATCGGCAAGGTTGAAGCGAATTTCCGCGCCATTATTGTCCAGGTCGATCAGCCGCCAGCGCTGAAAATCGCAGGTCAGCATATAACGCGGCTGGTCACGTTCGGGCAGCCAGTTGAAATATTCGCTGGCCTGCATTTGCGCCGAAAGCAGGTCTTTGCCCGCGCTCTTTTGTTCAACAATCAGGGTGCCGGGCCAGAACATATCAATGAAGCCGCGCCGGTTTGCCTCCAGCCCCTGCACCATTTTTTCATAGACCGCGACCTGCCGCCGCCTGATCCCGAATATCTCGAAGAATTCATTGTAAAAGCTTTGGGTTTCGCCCTTTTCATAATGGGCGTCTTTCCACTCTTCGCTGAACGCCTTGGCCCGCCGTGTTATCTCGTCCCAGCCTAACCGCATCGATGCCCCCGTCGTCGCGCCGGACTTAACGGCACCTTGGTGCGCCGCCAAGGGTTGATGGGTGCGCGCCGGGGCGGCCTGACAGCATATGCCCGATTTTCAACGGTTTAACGCTTAGGTGGGTGCGGAATGGTGGCGCTGACGGGCTCGAACCGCCGACCCTCTCGGTGTAAACGAGATGCTCTACCAACTGAGCTAAGCGCCCGCGGGGGACCCCTTGCCCGATCCCCGCGTTTTCGGCAAGTCAGGCCAATACCGCGCCCTGCTGTTTTGCCGCCGACAGGTAACTGCGCATCGCGTCGGCGGTCGGGTCGCTCAGCTCGATGAAGATCCGGCGGCGATCATGGTCGTCGGCCACGCGCAGGAACAGCCCGCGCTCGGTCATCCCCCGAATCGCGCGCAGGGCGGTGGTCGGCGGCACCGCAGCCGCGATGCACAGGCTGGAGACCGCCACCTGCGTCCCCTCGATCCGCGCCGCCATCAGGTCCAGCAGCATATCCCACGCCGCCTCCCCGAACAGGTCCGACGGCAGGAACCGGTCGCGCAGTCGCCGCCCCCGGATCATCGCGCGGATGTCCCCGACATTGACCGCCGCGCCCTTTGCCGGAGCGGGGACCGGCCCCGCGCGATATCCGATCAGCCCGTCACTGAACGCATCGCCCCCGCTGCTGAGCGGACTGCCCGCCAAGTCCGCCAGGGTCGCTGCGATCCGCGCCACCTCGTCCGCCAGTTTCTGCAGCCGGTCGTTGTCGTCATTGTCGGCGTTCATTTCCGGCGCGATGTCCGATCCCGACGCCAGCGCCACCGCGCGGTCGATATTGGTCGGACTGCACAGCAGCGTTATCGGCCGGCTGATCCGGAATACGACCGCGTCGATACATTCGGTCGGAAATGCGATTACCGCGCGCCGCCGGTCGTGTTCGATCAGGTCCAGCACCCGGTCCGCCGCATCGTCGATCTCGACCAGTTCGATCAGCACCACATTCTCGCGCCCGACTTCAGCCAGCGCCGCCGGAGCCTCCGCCACCGAGACCACCCGCGTCACCCGCATCTTAGCCGCATCGGCGGCGGTCCGCGCGTTGGCGATCGCTCCCGCGTCGTCGGCGATGATTAAAACCGTCCGCTCCGGCGCAAAATCCGCATGCTCGAAAAAACCCATCGCCCGACCCGTCATTGCCACCATCCTGTTTTGCGTTTGTTCCGTGCCAACTATCCGGGCTGCGGCATTTCTGCGCGCCAGAGTTAGTCCGATCCGGATCGATATCGAAACGGTTTTAACCATGTTTTTTTCCTAGTCGAAATGGGCCGGACACCACCGACCTCACCGGCACCGGGACAAGCCATGACCACTGCGACCAAAGCAAGACCGCCCAGCGCCGACGACCTGCTGCTGGGAACCAGCCCGCCGATGCAGGCGGTCCGGGCGCTGGTTGCCCGGGTCGCCCCGCGCGATGTTTCGGTGCTGATCACCGGGCCGTCGGGCAGCGGCAAGGAACGCGCTGCACAGGCTATCCATATGTCCAGCGATCGCCGCGACGGGCCGTTCGTGGCGATCAACTGCGGCGCGATCCCCCGCGACCTGCTGGAATCCGAACTGTTCGGCCATGAGAAAGGATCGTTCACCGGAGCCCATGCGACCCGGATCGGACGGTTCGAGGAGGCCAGTGGCGGCACATTGTTCCTCGATGAAATCGGCGACATGCCCCACGACATGCAGGTCAAACTCCTCCGCGTGCTGGAGGAACGCGTGGTCGAGCGCGTGGGTGGGCGCACTAAAATCGCGGTCGATGTCCGCATCCTGTCGGCGACCCACCGCAACTTGGAAACCGCAATTGACGACGGCATTTTCCGCGAGGATCTCTATTATCGCCTGGCGGTCTTCCCGATCGCGCTTCCCGCGCTGGCAGAGCGAACGGGCGACCTGCCCTTGTTGATCGATCATTTTCTGAAGATCGGCGGCGACCGGCGCGGAGCTGTGAAGTTCACCGGCAGCGGCATCGCCCGACTGTCCGCCCATCGCTGGCCCGGCAACCTGCGCGAACTGCGTAATTTGGTAGAGCGTGCCGCCATCCTCCACCCTGCCGAGACCATCGGTGGCGTGGAAGTCGATCGCCTTCTATCACGCGCCGCACCGGTGCTCCAGCCGACCTGTGATGCTCCGACGCCGCGCCTCCCGCCCCCGACCTTGTCCGAGGGCACGATCGACCTGCGCGAGATCCTCGCCGAACTGGAAGGTCGCTACATCCGTGAGGCCATCGAACGCAGCAGCGGAGTCATCGCGGAAGCCGCCCGCTCGCTGGGGTTGAACCGCACCACGTTGATCGAGAAGATGCGCCGCTACGCCGCCTGAGCGATTTCGCGCCACGCCTCGGCAATCGGCTCCACCAGGTCGCGCGCACGATGACACCGATCCGGATCATTCTCCGCCACCGCCGCTCCGATCAGGCTGCCGACTTCGCGATAGATTGCCCCGAGCCGATCAGACAACGCCCCGGCCCCGACATCAAGCGTCACGTCGAGCGAAAACACGATGGCCTCTGCCCGTCGCCGCACGTCATTGCGTCGCTCCCGCTGGCCTGTAGCAATGGCACCACCCATCGCATCGAGGCAATCGACCAGCTCTTCCAGCAGGATAAACACCAGCCCGCCGGGTGACGCCCCCTCGGCGCGCATGGCCGCGACCTCGCGGTACAGTGCCACCGCAAGCGCTATCCGTTGTTCGTGCTGTTCCATGCCGCGATCTGCTGGGTAAGATAGGACTGGCTCGCCTTGATCAGCGCGACGCGGCGATCCATCTGGCCGAACGACAGCGTCAGCCGGTCGATCAGCTTTGTGTTATCGCTTTCGATCCTTGCCTGTTGCACAGCGAGCGTCGTCGCGACGCGCGTGTAGCGCATCGTGCTGGCATCGAGCGGCCCGCCCTTTGCCATGACGAGGTCGCGCACGGCCGTCAGCCCGCTGTCCAGGCCACCGCCTGAGGTCAGCATCGCGCGCACGCCGACCGGATCGGCCGCGATCGCCGCGTTCAGCTTCACGCGATCGACCCGCAGCGTGCCGTCGCGATTGGTGGCAATGCCGAGGTCGTTGAGCGATTGCGCTGTCGCCCCGCCTGCGAGCGCGCGCAGCGGGAGTTTGGCGAGCGCCGAGGTTGCCGCGCGCAGGCCATTGTCACCCAGCAACGCCCCCGACGATGCCGTAGTCGCCCCCCGGGCGGTGGCCGACGCGATCATCGTCCGCACCTGGTTGAAACCCGACACGAATTCGTTGACCAGCTTGGCAGTCGAGATGGTTGCGTCCTGCGCGTCTATGTCGAAAGCCGTGGCGAATTCGGTCAGGGCCGACCCGATCGAGGCGAGCGCCGAAATCTTGGCGGTGTTGCTTGTCGTCTTGGCCGTCAGCGCCTTGTCGCGGCCCTCGCGCGCGGCGGCGGCGAGTTCGACGATCAGCGCCTTGCTGTCGATGCCAGCCCCGGCACCTAGCGCGTCCGTGATCGAAGTCATCGGCCAATCCCGAGCAGCCGACGTTCGCTGGCAAGCGCGGCACGGACTTCACCAATGTCGACTTTCAGCGCGATCCGCCGGTCGAGCGGGATGTTGGCCGAATGCAACAGTCCCTCCGCTTCCGACAGCGCGGCATCGACATCGTTGGCCCAGGCGCGGCGCAATTCGGCGGTCGCCTTGGGGAATGGGATTGGGTTCATCGCGCCTGTCCATCTGTGTTCGCTTCGCAATGGATAACGGCGCGGATGGTCGCAGCTTTAGGACGCGCGCCCGTCCGCGCCGTAGTGCAGGCCGTCGGGCATCTCGATTTCGGGCTGAGCACGGCGGGCGATCTCGGCGTTGAGGCCAAGGACGAACGCCAGCACAGTGGCGACCGCACGATACAGTTTTTCGTCAATCACCTGTCCAGATCGGCTGGTAAAATAAATGGCGCGGGCGAGCGCTGGATAGGTCAGCACCGGCACGTTCTCCAGCGCCGCCATTTCGCGCAGCGCGGCGGCGGCTTCGGCACGGGCGCGGGCCAGCACGACCGGCGCAACGTCGGTGCCGGGACGATAACGAAGTGCGACCGCAAACGACGTCGGGTTGACGAGGATGACAGTCGCCTCCTTGACGGCCTTGCGTGCCGACTGGTCGAGCAAGGCGGCGCGCTTGGCCTGAATTTGCTGGCGGACTTCAGGAGCGTGTTCGGATTCGCGGTGTTCGTCGCGCACCTGCTGCTTGGTCATCCGCAACTTTGCATTGTGAAGCGCGATCTGGATCGGGGCGTCGAGCGCAGCAATTAGGATCAGTGCGATCGTGACGGCAAAAACGGTGCGCAGCAAGTGTGATGCCCCGACGGTCGCGACCGCCAGCGGATCGGCACCCGATGACATGACGAAGCCGGGCAACGCTCCCTTGATGGCCCACAAGAACGCGCCACCGAGAAAAATCAGCTTGGCGAGCGATTTGACGAATTCGATGCCGCCACGCGCGCTGAAGATGCGCTTCAAGCCGGTGGCGGGCGAGATGTTGGCTAATTTGGGTGCGACCGCACCCCAGTTGATGCCAAGACCCCCGCCGATAAGGCGACTGCAAATGGCAGCGAAGCAGACCGACGCAAAGAGCACCGCCATCGGCACCGCAACGGCGGCGATCATCGGCCAAACTGCAGTGGCGGGATCGAAATCGGTGCGCGTATCGCGGAGCATCAGCCCGGCGCGCATCTGGCTGGCGGCCCCGCCCCAGAGTACTGGTCCCATCAGCGCAAGCCAGCCTGCCCCGGCCAGCACTACCGCCGCGCCGGACAGCTCGCGAATATCGGGGAGCTGGCCCCTTTTTCGCGCAGCCTGCCGGTGTTTGGGCGTGGCGGCTTCGGTGCGCTCGCCCCCTTCGCCGCTCATTTGGTCGCCAGCTCGAACGACAGCCTGATCTGTTCGCCGATGGCGCTGCCCATCGCGGGAAAGGCGATGACCAGCAGCATCGCCCCCGCTAACTGCGTAAAGGGCAGGCCGATCGCGAACAGATTCAGCGCGGGGGCGGCCTTTGCGATCAGGGCCAGCACGACCTGCACGATCACCAGCGCGAACGTCACCGGCAACGCGATGCTGACCGCACCCGAAAACAGCGCGGTGCCGAACATCGCCATCGCGTTGCCGGGGAACCATGCGGAGCCGATGGGAATGTCATGGAAACTGGCGACGACCATCGCGACCAGCGTCAGATGTCCCTGGCTGGCGAGGAAGATGGCGGTGGTGGCAAAGCTCATGAAATTGCCCAGCGTCGGCGCGGGTCCTGCCAGGCCGTTGGGCGAGGTGGCAAACCCCAGCCCCATCGTATTGCCGATGACTTCGCCCGCCATCATCGCGGCGGCAAAGGCCATTTGCATCGCAAAACCCATCGTCAGGCCGATCAGCAATTCGGGCAGCACGATGAACGGCGCATCCCGCGCGGCGGTCAGCGCAGCCTGGGGGTTGCCCGCTGAAAAGCCCGCCCACCCGATCGCAATGGCAATCGCGATCCGCAGCGGAACGGGCACATGGCTGTTCCCGAACAGCGGCGATGCGAACAATGCAGCGCCCGGGCGGATCGAAGCGATAGCGATGCCCGCTGCGGTTTCTGTGAGG
The DNA here is from genome assembly GCF_025353885.1 of Sphingomonas sp. Lineage (GTDB taxonomy): Bacteria > Pseudomonadota > Alphaproteobacteria > Sphingomonadales > Sphingomonadaceae > Sphingomonas_O. The sequence goes on from NZ_JANXNX010000032.1 coordinate 8,171, forward strand.
GTCATCAGTTCAGCATGTCGGGAATGCGTGCGAACATCTCTCGGGCGAAATCGGCGATGACCCCCAGGATCGCCGCGCCGAACACCGCCAGCACGACCGCGATGACGATCAGCTTGGGCACGAACGACAAGGTCGCCTCGTTGATCGAGGTGACTGCCTGGAACAACCCCACGACCAGCCCGACGACCAGCACCGACACCAGCAACGGCGCGGACGCCAGCGCCGCCGTCCACAGCCCCTGTTGCGCGAACCCCAGCAATATGTCCTGTTCGCTGCCCATCATCCCGATCCAAACGACGATGCCAGCGACCCCATCGTCAACGCCCATCCGTCGATGGCGACGAACAGCAGCAGCTTAAACGGCATCGACACGACCGACGGCGACAGCATCATCATGCCGAGCGCCATCAATGCGCTGGCCACGACCAGGTCGATGACGAGGAAGGGCAGGAAGATCAGGAACCCGATCTGGAATGCGGTCTTCAACTCGCTTGTGACAAAGGCGGGGACGAGGATCGCGAACGGCGTCGTGGCGATGCTCGCGCCGGGCTTTTCATTGCCCATGCGATAGAACAGCGACAGATCGGCGCTGCGCGTCTGGCGCGCCATAAACCCGTGAAGTGCAACGCCGCCGCGCTCGATCGCGGTCTCCATCGGCAGCGCCTGCGTGCGATAGGGCTGCCACGCGGTGCGGTCGATCTCCGCAATCACGGGGCGCATGACGAACAGCGTCAGGAATAGCGCCATGCCGACCAGCACCTGGTTGGGCGGGGTCTGTTGCAGCCCGAGGGCCTGTCGCAGAATCGACAACACGATCAGGATGCGCGTGAAGCCGGTCATCATTAGCAACAGCGTCGGCAGGACGGTCAGCCCGGTCATCAGCACCAGAATCTGCAGCGGCAGCGACAATGGTTCGGCGCCCGTGTTGAGCGCACCCAGGTCAAGCGCCGCCATCAAGGTCAAGGCGATCATGAGGGGAGGTCGCTGGCGATCAGGGCGATGCCCTCCCGGCTGACGGACAGCAGCAGCGTGCGACCGGCGAATTGGACGACGGCCAGCTTGGTCGTCGCGCCGAACGACTGGACCTCGACCAGGCGTGCGATGCGTCCGCGCCGTTGGTCCCGCACACGATTGACGAGCGACAACAGGCGTGCAGTCAGCGCGTTCATTTGACCGATGCCACGATTTCACAGATGCGGACGCCGTAGCGCCCGTCGACGGTGACAATCTCTCCGCGCGCGATCAGGGTGCCGTTGGCAAGGATGTCCAGCGGGTCGTCGGTCTGGCGGTCGAGTGCGACGACGGCATCCTGTTTGAGTGCGATCAGCGCAGACAGGGTCATTGACGTCGAACCGACCTCCACCGACAGGCGCATGGGGATGCGGGACAGTAGTTCGTAATTGTCGGTTGGGGGCGGGACTTCAGTCATCGGTCATGGTCTCCATCAAGTCGATTCGGACGGCGGTGCGGCCATCGGTGTCGGTCAGCGTTCCGGCCGCGATCAGATGTGCCCCGGCAAATAACGGGACAGAGGCGGGCCGGGGGATCGACAGCACGTCGCCGACCGCCAGTCGTAATATCGTGGCGGCGGGGAATTCGGGTTGCGCCAGGATCGCCCGCACCGTCAGCCTGGCCGCGAGCGCACTGCTGCGAAGCCGGGCGGCCCAGTCGGCCACACGCGGGACGGGCACCCCGCTGATCCGCGCGAGCCCCTCGATCGCAAAGGCGATATGGACGTAGCCGACGGTGCCGCAAGTAAGCGCGATCGTAGCGACCATATCGTCGGCGCGCGCGAATTGTGCCGGGTCGGCAGGGGCAACGGCGGGGGTGCCGGTGGGCCAGTTGCAGGCGATGGCCTGCGCGATGCCGTCTGCGATCTGGCGCGCGCGCGACGCGGTGGCACGACACTGGCGGGGGGCGTGTGGCTTCGCGCCTGCCCCGCCGAACTGGCGTTCCAGCAACGACCCGGCCAACGCGTCGTCGACCGCGATGTTCATGGCGCAGGCGGTGCCGAGGCTGAAACCGAAGCTGGCGGCGGGCTGCTGCCACAGGGCAAAGACCTGCGTGTCCGACGACGCCTGGACCTTCTCTCCCAGCAGGAGCGAGACCGGTGCCACAATCCGCGCGGCCACATGCGACAGGGCATTCTGGACACCGTCACCCGGCGCCCGGGCGAGCAGCAGATTGGGGCGGGTCAGCGCGGTCACTGGATCACGAAACTGGTGAAATACACGCTGTCGATACCCGTGTGCCCGGTCTTCGACTTAAGGACCTGATCCATCACGGCGCGCAGCTTTTTCTGGAGCTGTTGCTTGCCCGCCGTCGTCGCCAGGTTGGACGCATCCTGATCGGCGACGATCATCAGCACCACCGACCGCAGCGCCGCCTCGTTGACCTTCACCGCCTCTGCGGAATGCTCGTCACGGGTCGCGACCGACAGCGAAAGCTGCGCAAAACTGCCGGTATCGCGCAAGTTAGAGGTAAAGGGCTGCTGGAACGCGAAATAGGCGACTTCTGCGGGTGCCGGATCGCCATGCGGCTGCAACATTCCGGCCTGCGCCACATAGACGCCCCCGGCGGCCCCCGCCCCCGCCATCAGCAACGCGCCGATGCCATAGGCCAGCAGCCCCACCAGCTTGCCGCGTTTCTTCTTGGTTCCACTCATCGATTGTTCCTTATTCACGCGTAGCGACCGGCGTCGGCGGCAGCGTCGTCTTCGCTGTCGTTAACCTGTCCGATTTCGATCTGGAGGCGCGGCCTCGCCTCGTCGCGGCCGCGCGATCCGGACGGGTCCAGCAGGACCATCGCCGCCGAGATCGGCGCCCCCAGCGCGGCGGCTCCGGCCAGCACGAGCGGACGCGCGGCGTCCACTGCGGCCAGTGCGCGGGTCTCCGACACGCCTATCTCCAGGCGGTCGGCGGTGCGTTCGATGGTAATCCTGCCATAGCCCTCAGGTTCGACACGGAAGCGGACGTCGCCCGACTTCGCGGCCAGCGCGGACACGTCGCGAATGACGGTATCGAGCCACCGCGTTTCGGCCGGGTCCTGACGCGCGAGGACCGCGAAAATCTGTTCGGCGGGATGCGTCCGCGCTGGCTGGACAAGCGGCGCAGAAAGCGCTGCCGCAAGCGCTACCGGGATTTCGGGAGGCCGGACGGGCACCACCTCCACGAGGGCTTCGGACGGGGCCAGGGCGACCGTCGTCGTGTCGCCGGGCTTCAGTGGCGGCGAAGTATCGCGCATTGTCGGCACAGCCTCACCAAGCTTGGCTTTTGCAAAACTCGCTGGCGGCAAGGGCGATGGCTGGGGGTTCACTGGCATCAGTTCCAAAGGTGCCGGTTGCGTCACTTGAAGGGCTGGCGGCGTCTGGAATGGCAGGATCGGAAGGTCGACCGGCTCGTCCGTCACCAGTGGCTCGTCCCGGTTTTCAGTGTCGAGCAGCAGGGTTTGGCCCTGGCCCGGCTTGGCAACAGGAAACGACGCGCCAACGGTATCGGCAACTGCAACATCGAATTTTACCGCAATCGCTGGAGCCGGGTGATTTGGCGTCGGAACCGGAGACGGGTCGCCGATCTCGGCAGCCGTGGTCGCGACCAGCGTTTCAGCATCGAACACGGTGGCGAAATCGACAGTTTCCGTCGAAATTGGCGGCGGCGACACCAACCCCCCCGGCAATGCCAAGGTGAGTGCGGGGGCTGCAATCACCATCGACCCATCCCACGCACCATAGCCGTAAAAGTTTTCCGAGCCTCAGCTTCGCGCCCTGCGATGCGCTCTGCACGATCCCGTCGGTCCTCGGCATTCCTGCTACGGGCATCGGCAACGGCGAGCGATTGTTCCAATGGGCCGAGGAGTATGACGCTCCTTTCGCGCTGTGTTTCGGTTGCCAGCACGCCCGCCAGCAAGTTCGCTACCGTCTGACCGGATGCCGCAACCACACTGCCCGCCTGTGGGCCACGGTCGACGGCCAGCACGTTCGAAAGATGCTTCAAGCGCGCCAGTCGGGCATCGAACACCGCAACGGCAGCAATCCCATCAGCAAGCGTGAGCACGGCAAAGCGACGCTCAATCCCCCGCACCCGCACCAATTGCCGGGCTTGTGAAATCGCGCTCATGCTGCACCTAGATTGTGCAGCATTTCCAGTGTCTCATGCTGTGGGCAGACTTGATCCGTACCCTGTTTTAGGAACTCGATAATCGCCGGACGGTTGGCGAGCGCCCGGTCCAGCATCGGGTCTGCACCCGCGCGATAGGCACCCATCAGGACCAGGTCCCGATTTTCGGCAGCAAGCGCCCAATCGCCCCTCACTCGCTGGGCAGCAGCGTTATGTTCGAGGGTCACGACGTCGGTCATGGTCCGACTGAGCGATCGCGCAATATCGATCGCTGGAAAGACGCCCGCCTCGGCCAGGGTGCGCGACAGGACGATATGGCCATCGGTGATCGACCGCGCGGTATCGACAACGGGATCGTCCATGTCGTCGCCGTCGGCCAGGATCGTGTAAAGCGCGGTGATTGACCCGCCCGTGCGGCGGTCGCCCCCGGCACGTTCGATCAACGCAGGGATCAGCGCCAGCGCAGAGGGTGGATAGCCCTTCACCGTCGGAGCTTCGCCCATCGCTAGGCCGATCTGGCGCTGCGCATGGGCAAGCCGTGTCAGGCTGTCGACGATCAGCAGGACCGACAGCCCGGCGTCGCGAAAATACTCGGCAATGGCAGTTGCGCGCTCAACCGCACGCAGGCGGAGGACGGCAGGTGCGTCGGCGGCGGCGGCAACAACCACTGTGTAAGCGCGCGCCGCGGGCGAGACATGGCTTTCGTCGAAATCGGCAATCTCACGGGCGCGTTCACCGACCAGGGCCACGACGACGACATCGGCGGCCACGCCGCGCATGATCTGCGCGAGCAAAGTCGATTTGCCGACGCCGGACCCCGCCACGATCGCCATCCGCTGCCCAACGCCGAGCGTGAACAACGCATCGACGGCCCGCACGCCGGTTGACATCGCAGTCTTGATCCGCGCCTTGTCCATCGGGTTTCCAACGGTCCGTGCGGGTTGCGTCTTCAGCACGCCGATCGGACCGAGCCCATCGAGTGGCACGCCATTGGCATCGATGACACGGCCAAGGACATTGCCACCAACCGCGATGTGATTGACGCTGTCGTCAGCAACAACCTGTGCGCCGACCGTCAGCGCGGCGGCTCCATCAAGCGGCAGCAGATGCACGCTGTTAGCGTCGAATCCCGACACGAGTGCGGGCACCCATGACCCGGCGGGGCCAGCGATGCGCGCGCCGCCGCCAAGAGGGAGGATAATTCCACCTGCCCGCAACCCACCGTTTGCGCAACTCATCACATGGCCGAACCGCAGCGGATAGGTCCGCGCTATCAAGACGCCTGAAAGGGCGGCCGCCGCACGTTCGATCATGACAAATCCCCCAACGCTGCACGGACGCGATCAAGAGCGGAAATCACGCCATCCTCCGCGCCGCGTCCGCCGACGACCATGACGATTTGGCCGGGTGGAACCGACACATCGCCGCAGACGCTCAGGTCGTTGCGCACGCCATCGAGCAACGCCACGCAATCGGGATGGACACGCACCGTCACCGGCCCGTCGGGACCCTGGATGGCATCGGCAAGCACCAGCGCACGGGCCTTCAACAGGGCTTCATCGACCGGAGCCGACCCGGCGACGTCCCGAACCAGTCGCATCACCGTTGCGGCAAGCAGCGCTGCCAGCGGTTCGGGGTCCGCCCGCTCGATCGAGGTCGCGGCATCGACCAGCGTGACCAGCATCGCCCGCTCGGCGGCCAGCTCTGTCTTCATGGCAAGGACTGCCGCAGCATAGCCTGTAGTATAAGGGTCGCCGACGTCTGCATGATTGTCGTTCTGGACAAGCCGCAGTGGTCGTGCGCGGGCCGCGCTGCCCGGGCTCCACATATCAGACATAGTCGCCGTCTCCCTTGCCTAACTGAATGGCACCGCTGTCGCTCAGCGATTTCGCCAGGATGATGATGGCGCGCTGGGCGGCCTGAACGTCGGCCAACTTGGTCGGCCCCTGTTCAGCAATCGCATCGCGCATCGTGTCTGCCGCGCGCGCCGACATGGTCGCGAAGATGCGCTCGCGTTGCGCGTCCGTGACGCCCTTCAGCGCCAGTGTCATCTCGGTCGCATCGGTAGTGCGGCATAGCGTTCCCAAATCCTTGTCCGACAGGCCCAGCAGGTCGTCGAACACCACGCGGTCATCGTCGATGCGCTGCGCGAGCGGTCGGTCGAGCTTGCCGAGCGCGCGCATCATGCGCAGGTCGAGTGCGCGCGGGACATGGTTAAGGATCGCGGCGATCGCGGGTGCCCCGGCGTTGACCTCCGCGCGGCCCGCCTTGCCCGCTCCGATATGATTGGCCAGCAGCGCGTCGGCATCGGCAAAGGCCTGGGCCGACACTGGGCCGAGCGTCGCCGCGCGATACAGGATATCGGCTTGGTCCGCGTCGTCCATTCGCGCGATGACCGCCGCCGCCGCCGCTGGCGCAAGATTGGCGATCAGCAGCGCGGTGAACTGCGGGTGTTCGGTCGCGCATAGGCTCACAAGATCGTCGACCGACAACCATTTCAGCGTCGGGAGCGGATCGGCCATCGCCTCTGGAATGATGCGTTCGAGCATAGCAGGAGCGCGGTCGCCGCCGAGGGCGCGCGTCATCACGCCGCTGAGATGCCCGCTTACTTCTGAGGTCATTGTCGAACAATCCTTGGCACTCTGGACAAAGCAGTCGAGCGCGACCGCGACCCGGTGTTCGTCGACATCGTGGAGCGCAAACATGGCGCCGCCAACGCGTTCGATCTCCGCCGGGTCGAGCCGCTCGACGATCGCGGCGGCCTCTTCCTCGTCCAGCAGCATCAGCAGGATCGCGGCGGTTTCGTGGTCGGCACGCTCAGGCATCGACCGGGTCCCGGACGAGGTTGCGGACCACGACGGCGGCCCGCGCCGGGTTGGCACGGACGAAGTCGCGGACCAGTGCCACGCGCGCGGCGTAGCTGGGTGTCGCCTCGATCATGTCGAGCGTCACGTCGGACCGGTGCCCGTCAAGTTCGGTGCCGATCAGGCCGGCGATCTCACCGCGACGCTCCTCGGCAGCGGCATTGCGGCGCTTCAGCAAGGGGCGACCGACGCCGAAGATGAGCAGTGCCACGACCACGATCACGGCCAGGTCGCGACCTGCGGTGGCGATCCAGTCGGCCTGCCACCATACGGGGGTATCGACAGTGACAGGCTGGAAGGGGCGTGAGGTGACGATGACGGTGTCGCCACGCGTTCCGTCGAAGCCAACAGCACCTTTGACGAGCGCATCGAGCGCCGCCAGTTCGACGCCAGAGCGTTTTTTCGCACTGTCCTTCAGCGCGACGGCAACCGATAAGCGACGCACCTGTCCGCTGGCGCTCCGCGAGACAGAGACTTCGCGACCCAGCTCAAAGCTGCGGGTCGAATCTTCGGACGTTCGCCCCGGAGTGACGCCGGGCTGGGTCGCAGCCGGCGGGGTCGTGCTGACCGTGGAGGCGGGCGGCGGGGTGTTCGATAATGTGCCGGGGATACCAACCGCCGGTGGCGCATTGTCCGCCGAGGTCCAGCGCGACTGTTCCTGCCGCAGGGCGCGGTCGCTTTCTGGAAATGTCTCGCGCGTTGCCTGACGCTCGTCGAAATTCAGGTCGGCATGGACCTCGGCGGTAAAGGCCTCAGCCCCGACCAATGGCGTCAGCAGTCTTGACAGGGCATCGCGGTAACGAGCCTCGATACGGTTCTGGACATCGATCTGGCGCGCGGCTTCGGCGGCCAGCGGGTCGCTGCGATCGGCGGACAGCAGGTGCCCCGCCTGGTCGACAATTGCGACATCGTCGGCGTTCAGGCCGTTGACCGACGACGCGACCAGGTGGGCAATGGCCTGAACTTGCGCGTCCGATAGCGTGCGACCGCTGGCCAGTTTGACCATGACTGACGCCGCAGACTTCACACGGTCGCGCACGAACAGGCTCGGCGGTTCGACGGCCAGATGGACCTTGGCGGTCTCGATCGGGTCGATTGCTTCGATGGTGCGCGCCAAGTCGGTCTCCCTGGCACCGCGCAGGCGTTCCCCCTCCAGCGCATGGCTGGCGCCCATCGGCAGCGCATCGAGCGACGCCGACCCACTGGGAGCCGATTTCGGCAACCCCTGCCCCGCCAGCAACATCCGGGCGCGATGATAATCGGCGGTCGATACGTCGAGCGCGCCGCTGTCACCGTCGATCCGATATTTGACCCCGGCGACATCAAGCGCCGCCGCGACCGCTGCCTTGTCGCTATCGCCAAGCGAGGCGAACAGCGGCTTTTGCGCGGGCGCACCGATTGCCATCCAGGCCAGCACAACCGCCAGCGCGACGCCCAGCAAGCCCAGCATCGGCAGGCTACGACGGACCAGCGGTTGGTTGACCAGCGAGCGCATCCGCAGCGCGACATCGGTCGCCATCAGACGGGCATGTTCATGATGTCACGATAGGCCGACAGCAATTTGTTGCGGACCTGCAGCGTCGCTTCGAACGAGATCGAGGCTTTCTGCCGGGCGAGCATGACCTGAGCGATGTCGGATTCGGTCCCGCGCTCGAACGCTTCGGACGCGGCCCCGGCCTTGGCTTGCAGCGCGTTGACCTCGGTCAGCATCTGGCCGAAACCAGATGGCGCGGCGGTCCTTGCGGTCGCACTTTCGGCGGCGATATCCTGCATCGCCTTGCTGCGCGCCAGCACGGTGCCGCGCATCGCCATCAGACTGGTGGCGTCGATCATCGCGATGAGTTCTGAAGGGTCATTGGCCGTCCCGGTGATTGCGTTCCCCAGGAGACCTGCAATCACCGTGCCAGTTGGTGCTTCCCTCGGCAGGAAGGGATCACGGCGTCAGACCAGCGTCGCCATAGTGTCAGGAAACCGACGCCCTCAGCCGGCAAGACCCAGCAGGTAGAGCGCGACACCCGCCAACGACGACGCGCCAAGGGTCGCCAGCATGCCGATCTTCAGCCGGAACACAGCGATGATCGCCAGCACGGTGAGCGCGAGCGCCCAAGGGTCGACGCTGTTCCAAACCGGCATGTCAAAATGCAACGGTCCCCCCACGAACCGTCGCACGTCGTGAAAGATCGTGTGGATGGCAAACCACGCCGCTAGGTTCAGGATAACCCCAACCACCGCCGCCGTAATGGCAGACAAGGCCCCGGTCACCGCTGCATTGCCACGCATCCGCTCGACGAAGGGCGCACCCAGAGATATCCACAGGAAGCACGGCAAAAACGTCACCCATGTCGCCAGTAACCCACCGAGCGTGCCTGCAAGCAAAGGCGGCAGCATACCCGGGTTGCGAAACGCGCCCATGAAACCGACAAACTGTAGCACCATGATTAGCGGCCCCGGCGTGGTTTCCGCCATCCCCAAACCGTCCAGCATCTCGCGCGCCGTCAGCCAGTGGAAATGCTCCACCGCCTGCTGCGCGACATAGGCGAGCACGGCATAGGCACCGCCGAAGGTCACGACCGCCATCGTCGAAAAGAAGGTGGCGATCTGGGTAAAGACGTCGTGCCCGCCCAGCGTCAGCAACAGGACCGCGACCGGAGCCAGCCACAGTGCGAGCCATACGCTTGCCTGGCACAACGTCGCCTTGGTCGTTGGCGTTGCGTGTGCGGGCAGTTCGTCACCCAGCAGCGTGTTAACATCAGCCACGATCTTGTCGTTGGTTGCGCCATGGCCGCCCCCGACCATGAACGCAGACACGCCCCGCCGCCCCGCCAGGTAACCCACAAGCCCTGCCCCCAGAATAATGATCGGGAATGGCACCCCGCAAAAAAAGATCAGCACAAACGCGACCGCGGCCAGCACGCGCATCGGTACATTCTTGAGCGCGCGCGACCCGATCCGGATCACTGCTTGCAAAACGACGGCCAGCACCGCGCACTTGAGGCCAAAGAACAGCGCCGACACGATCCCCACCGCACCATAAAGCGCATAGATCCAGCTCAGCACCATGATCCCCACCGCACCCGGCAGGATAAATAGCCCGCCAGCGACAATACCCCCGCGCGTCCGGTGCATGAGCCATCCGATGTAGGTCGCCAACTGCTGCGCCTCGGGGCCTGGCAACACCATGCAGAAATTCAGCGCGTGGAGGAAGCGGTGCTCGCCGATCCAGCGTTTTTCCTCGACAAGAATCCGGTGCATTACCGCGATCTGGCCAGCAGGGCCCCCAAACGACAGCAGTGAAATCCGTAACCACACCCAGAATGCCTCGCCCAGCGAGACGGCGGCAGGGCGTTGCACAAGCGGTTCGGAACGTTCTTCGACAGACATGACGCATCCTCCAGATCAGGACGATACTTGGGCGCGGTGCCTGGAGGGGAGATCGCATTCCCCGCGCCCCTGAAAGCATCTCCCTTGACGGGAAGTCAAGCGAGCCGCCGCCGCTAAACTTGTCCGCCGACCCGCCGTTACCTCAATCGTGGCGAAGCAGGACGGGGTCCCGCCGCCGGAACAGGAAGGACGAACATGACCTATATCGGAACCAACGTCGCAGCGATCCGCTCGCAGACCGGCATCAACAAGGCCGCCATGGGCCTCAGCACGGCGATGGAGCGACTTTCGAGCGGCAAGCGCATCAACGCCGCCAAGGACGACGCCGCTGGCCTCGCCATCGCCAGCCGCATGACATCGCAGGTCCGCGGCCTGACCGCGGCGATGCGCAACGCCAATGACGGAATTTCGCTGGCCCAGACGGCAGAAGGCGCGATGGGCGAGATTTCCAACATGCTGCAACGCGTCCGTGAACTTGCTGTCCAGTCGGCCAACGGCACGAATTCGGCAGGCGATCGCACGAACATCCAGACCGAAGTGACCGCACTGCTCGGCCAGATTGACGATGTCGCAAACAAGACGACGTTCAACAACATCAAACTGACCGACGGATCGGCGACCGCGCTGACGATCCAAACCGGCATGAACTCGGGTGATACGGTAACGCTGGCCATTGCCTCGATGACCACAACGGGCCTAAGCGTCGCAGCCGTAGATTTGTCGACTGCGGCAGGGGCAGCGACTGCACTCGGCTTGCTCGATACCGCCATCGACACGGTCAATACCGGACGTGCCGCCATCGGTGCCGCCCAGAACCGCTTCGAAGCAACGATCAGCAACCTTACATCGACCGTCACGAACCTGACCGAAGCGCGCAGCCGGATCGAGGACGCCGATTTCTCGGCGGAAACGACCCAGCTCGCCAAGGCCCAGATTCTCAGCCAGGCGGCAACTGCCATGCTGGCACAGGCCAATCAGTCGCAGCAGAGCGTTCTGAAGTTGCTTCAGTAACCACCGGATACCGGACCATGTAATTTTGGGGTTGGTCCCCCGCCAGGTGGTCCGGCAATGGCCCCGACGCTCCCCACGGCGTCGGGGCCTAATTTTGCGTGAAGCGAAACAGTTGAGGCGCTGATATCAATCTCGATCGAGCACGAAACGCAGCTTGTTCAGGGCCGCCTTCTTGATCTGGCAGACCCGCGCCGCGCCCACGCCAAGCGTCTCGCCGATCTCATCGAGATTCAGTTCCTCGACGAAATACAGCTGCAACACCATCGCTTCGCGTTCGGGCAGTCCACCGATACCCCTGGCAATCGCAGCCTGTAATTGCGTCCGCTCGATAGCATCATCGGCGCGTTCTTCGACATCGGCAAACCACATCGAATGATCGGAATACAGGTCGTCGATCGATTCATGCCGGACCGACTGCGCCGCGTCCGCCATTGCATGATAGGTCGGCAAATCAACCCCCATTGCGTCGGCAAGCTCGGTATCTCCGGGCGGACGGCCATTGGCGCGTTCGAACTGGTCACGCGCGCCGGCGATGGCACGCCGCTTTGCCATGGCGGAGCGACATTGCGTGGCCTGTTTGCGCAGTCCGTCAATCATGCTGCCGCGGATCCTGAGAGAGGCGTAGGTCGCAAAGGCATGGCCGCGATCCTGATAACCTCGCGCCGCCTCGATCAGCGCAATCATGCCCGACTGGATCAGGTCCTCGACGTCGATCGCCGTAGAGACGCGGCCATGGACATGCCACGCGATCTTGCGAACCAGGCCCATGTGTTCGCGGATCAGTTGTTCGGGATCAACGCGGCTTTCGGTGCCATATGTCAATGCGGCGACGGGCGTATCGACTAGCGCCATGTTGCGGCATCCTCGGTCAGCGCGGGGATGCCTGAGCCGACGACCGCGACGACATCGACGGGCTTGGCGTCGGGTATCTCGAGGAAGGACAGCACCGGCGTCTCCGGATAATGCGGCCGCAGCAACCGCGACAGCGCTGCCCGTGCCAGAGGCGAGGTGATGATGGCGAAATTGCGCGCACCGGCCAGCAGTGGGGCGGCAGCAGTCCCGACCGCTGCCACGATCCGGGTCGACAGCCCCGGTTCGAACGGAAACTCGGCATCGGGCCCGACCTGCAGCGCTTGTGCCAACAGGAGTTCAAGGCCGGGATCGAGCGTGATTGCGGGAAGCGGCATGCGGACAGGAACGATGGTCTGAACGATCAACGCACCGATCCGCTGGCGCACGCCCTCGACCAGCACTTTCGGCGTGGCGGCCAGCGACGTGCAATCGATCATGGCGAGCGCGATGCGGCGAAAATCCTTGAGCGGCACGCCTTCGCTCAACAAGCTGCGGCACAGGGCGGCGATGGCGGGTAGCCCGAACGGCTGCGGGGTCAGGCCCCGGGCAAGCTCGGGTGCGCTGTCCTTCAGTGCCTCGACCAGTTTTTGCGCCTCGTCGATGCCGAACAGGTCGGCCGCCCCACCGACGATCGCGCGGTTCAGGTGCGTCGCGATGACGGTCGGTGCATCGACCACCGTGTAGCCCGCTGCAATCGCCTCCGACCGGCCCTCGGGCGCGACCCAAACCGCTTCCAGCCCGAACGTCGGATCCCTGACCGCGCGTCCCTCGACCGGGGTCTCGATGTCGCCTGAATCGAGCGCCAGAAAGTCGTCGGGAAACGCCTCGTCTTCGCCGACGACCATCCCGGCCAGCGTCAGGCGATAGGCATTGGGAGCAAGCGACAGATCGTCGCGGACGCGAACCTGTGGCACGACGAAGCCCAGTTCGCGCGAAAGCTGTCGCCGGATCGCAGTGATCCGCGCCATCAGCGGCGCGCCCCGCCGCTCGTCGACGAGCCCGATCAGCGCGTAGCCGATGTCGATCGACAGCGCCGCGCCGTCGTGCAGGTCGTTCCATTCGATCGCATGGGCAGGCCTGGCTGGCATCGGCGCAACCAGGACGATCGCGGACCGCTCCTTTTGGCGGAGGTGCCAGGCAAGCGCCGCGGCGCCGAGTGCGGCGGGCAGGACGATCAGGTGTGGCATCCCCGGCAACAGGCCGAGCACCGCCATGATCGCGGCAACGGGGGTCCATGCCGCCGACTTGCCGAACTGCGCGGTCACCTGCCCCGCCAGGTTGAGCGGCGACGACACCCGCGTCACGATGGCCGCCGCCGCAATCGACAGCAGCAGTGCTGGAACCTGCGCCACCAGCGCATCGCCGATCGCCAGCAGGACATAGGTCTTTGCCGCATCCTGCAGCGCCATGCCGTGCGATACCGTGCCCAGCACGATGCCACCGACGATATTGATGGCAAGGATCATTACGCCCGCGACGGCATCGCCCTTCACGAATTTCGACGCCCCATCCATGGACCCGTAGAAGTCGGCCTCGGTTGCCACTTCCTGACGCCGCGCCTTGGCCTGTTCGGGGGTCATCAGCCCGGCATTCAAGTCGGCGTCGATGGCCATCTGTTTGCCCGGCAGCGCGTCGAGCGTAAAGCGTGCCGACACTTCGGATACCCGCCCCGCACCCTTGGTGATGACGACCAGATTGATGATCATCACGATGAGGAACACGAACAGCCCGACCACCCAGTTGCCGCCGATCACGAACGTCCCGAACGCCTCGATGACATGGCCTGCCGCCGCCTCACCCTTGTGCCCGGCGACCAGGACGACACGGGTTGAGGCGACGTTGAGGGACAGGCGCAACAGGGTCGCGAACAGCAGGACCGTGGGGAAAGAGGAAAACTCGATGGGTTGTGCCGCGTTCAGCGCGATCATTAGCACAGCGAGCGAGATCGCGATATTGGCGATGAAGCCGATGTCGAGCACGATGCTCGGCACGGGGACGATCATCAGCACGACGATGGCGAGCGTCATGAACGGCAGGATACTGTTCCGCGCGGCGCTGCCCCACAGCCGCAACATGGTTGGCGAACGGCTCATGCCCGGACCCCCAGCGACGCCAGCATCAGATAGGCGAGGCGCGCGTTGATCGGGTTGATCGTCCGCGCCGGGCTGGCGGTGGCCCATTGCTGCGGTCCTGGGGGCGCGGCTTCCGGCTGGAATTTGGTCGCGAACCGCTGGCGTATTTCGGTCAGCGAACGCGGCGCGCCCGAACGTTCATAAAAGACCGATCGATTGGCTCGAGCCGCCGCCGGAAACAGTGCTGCGCCCGACGCAGCAGGATCGGTCTCTACCGCTTGCAGGAACCGGCCCGCCCCCGCTGCGCCCAGGAAATGCGCGAGATACAGATCGACCGATTGAACGCTATGGCCAAGCCTGCGCTCCAGCGACGCGCGGTTGTCCGACGCGAATTCGGCCGCCATCGCAGCGGACGTCTCCGGGTTTCGTCGCAGCGCCAGTATCGCCGCCCGCGCACCGGCGTCCGCCACCCGGTAACGCCCGTCGCGCCCGCGTGAAATGGCGGCGGCCTCCGCCCCCAGCCCATGCTCCGCGCCATGTCTGGCGACCGTGCCGAGCCATGTCTGTTCAACGAATTGGTAAAGACCCGTCGCCGACGATGTCCCCGCCCTGGCATCGGGGTCCAGCCCGCTTTCGACCTTCGCCTGGCTATACAGATATGAAAAGGCCACGCCCGTCCGGGTGGACGCCGTGGCAATCGCGTCGTGCACGCGAGCGGCCTGCGCCGCGCTGGATACCGTCGAAACCATGACACTCCCCAATGGATATGGGGAAGTTCTGCAAAGCCCGTGCCAGATTAGGGAGTGGCCAGATCAGTCGGCGATCGGGCCCAGATCGCTCGCGATCATGCGCGCGGCAATGGCGTCGGGATCGGCCCCGTAGCTGCCATCGGCAATCGCAGTCCGCAGTTGCGCCACGCGCGATGCGTCGATGGGGGGACCTTGTGATGCCATCACTGCTATTGTCGAAAGATCACCCGATCTGACTGTCACGACACGCGGCGGGGCCGACGACGCGATCGGTCGCGCAACCCGCTCGACCGGGCCAGTCCCGCTCACCCTAACGCCATCGACCATCACATCGCCCTCCGCTCGTACACCCTCCGGATAACGGCTTATGACGGGAAAGCTTAATCAATAAATCCGGACCGTGCCGGGATCGGCGACCAGCCCCACGATCACGCCCGCCGCCCCCGGCCCCGTCCTGACGCGGACACGCGCGCCCAGCGGACCCTCGCTTTCGGCAATCCCCGATACCGACGCGCTGAACCCGTCGGCACCGGTCACGACCGATACCGGGTCGCCTTTGCGGATCAACGGCAGGACTGTTGTGGGCGAAATCGTCGTGACCATCGGCACCCTGATGCGCCAACCGATCGTGGCGCACCCGACCGTTATCGATCCGGCAGCTGGGGCACCCACGGTGAGCGTTTCCGGGCACGCCGCCAGCTTCATCCGCCGATCCACCGGTCGGGCCACCCCGACCCCGCCCGCCGCCGCAACAACAATGGCATCGACAGCGTCAAGATCCTGCCACGTCGCCGCCGACGCTTCGGTCGCCATCAGCGCCACTCCCCAAACAAGCTGTCGTAAAATTGACGGCATCATCACTCTCCTCTCGGTTCAATCCCGTTACCCAGCATCATCCGTGCCACTAATCCCCGCGTTTCCGCCGATCCTGCCGAACTGGCACGCACCTTGCGGAATGACCGGCGTGCCAACCCGGCACTTCGGTCAAAGGCTCGCAATGGCGCAGGATGCACTATTCGGAATCCACGGACAGGCATTGTCGCTGCGAAGCCAGCGGCTGACGATGCTGGCCTCGAACATCGCGAATGCCGCAACGCCCAACTACAAGGCGCGCGACATCGATTTTGAAAGCGCGCTCGGCCTCGTCGCGTCGGGCCAGGATGCTACCGGTGCGGTTCGCTATCGCGTTCCGGTCCAGCCATCGCTCGACGGCAACACTGTCGAACTGTCGACCGAACAAACCCAGTTTGCCGAAAATGCGGTGCAGTACCGCACGACGCTCGCCTTTCTGGAAGGCCGCGTCGCCACCATCACCCGCGCCTTAAAAGGGGAATGACCTTGCCGAACCAACTCAGTGTGTTCGACATATCGGGACGCGCCATGTCGGCGCAGCTCGTGCGTCTGAACACCACCGCCTCCAACCTGGCCAATGCCGGGTCGATCTCTGGCACCGAAGCGGGCGCCTTTCGCGCGCTGAAACCCGTGTTCCGCGCGGTCGGCAACGAACCCGGTGTTGCGACGGTTCAGGTCGATCGGGTGATTGCATCCGCGACCCCCGTCACCCGCCGCCATGACCCCAATCACCCACTGGCGGACGCCGACGGCAATGTCTGGGAAGCAGGCGTCGATTCAACGGCCGAAATGGTCGAGATGATCGAGGCTGCGCGCCAGTATCAGAACAATGTGCAGGTAATCGAAACCGCAAAGTCGCTGATGCTCGACACGCTGAGGGTCGGCCGATGACAAATGCCATCGACAGCCGCAGCATCGCCGCGCTGAACGCTACGACCAAATCGTCGGGGAGCGGCACGCTCGACCAGACTTCGTTTCTGAAGCTGATGACCACGCAACTCCAGACACAGGACCCGTTCGAACCCATGGATAACACCCAGATGGTTGCCCAGATGGCGCAATTCTCCAGCGTTGCTGGAATTTCCGAAATGAATGCATCACTGAAGTCCATTGCCGCAAAACTCGACGCGGGCCGGGTCGGCGACGCCGCCGCCTGGATCGGCAAAAGCGCGTTGATCGCGGGAGATTTCGTCAATCGCGGGACCGACGGCACCTATGCCGGACAGGTCACGCTCGACGCCCCCGCCGACCGGCTGACCATCGACTTGCTCGATGGTGCCGGATTGATCGTCCACAGCGAAACGCTCGGCAAGAGCGAAGGCACCACGACGTTCAAATGGGACGGCAATGGCGAGGGCGGCACTGCGACCGGCCCGCTGCGCGTGCGGGTCACGGCGAAAAACAAATCCGCGACGGTCGCGACGACCACCAACATCTGGACCCCGATTACGGCTGTCCAGTCCCCTGCAGGCGGCAGCGCCCAGCGCCTCGTCACGCCCAACGGCCTCATCGCACCAGAAGCCGCAATCCGCCTCGGCTGAACCGGAGAACCACCATGTCCTTTTATACATCGCTATCTGGCCTGAAGGCCGCGCAGACCGACCTCGCGGTCATATCGAATAACGTCGCTAACGTCGGCGCGGCGGGTTTCAAGAAAAGCCGCGCGGTCTTTGGCGATCTCTTTGCCTCCTCCCCCACCCAGGCCACAAAAATGATCGCGGGACAGGGTACGCGGCTGAACGGGATCACCCAGCAGTTTACGCAAGGGACGCTTGAGGCCACCGACAAGACGCTCGACCTCGCGGTCGCTGGCGAAGGAATGTTCGTGGTGCGCGGCAATCCGCCCCGTTCCGAACTCAGCTATACGCGCAACGGAGCCTTCAACCCGATCGGTGGCAAGATTACCGATACGATCGGCTCGACCCTGCAATTGCTACCCGTCGACGCGACTGGCTCGGTCACGGGCACGACGATGGCGGACCTGTCCGATTTCGTCCTGCCGACCAGCAAGCCGGGCGCGCCCACTATCGGCCTCGCCAACATCTCGATTGGCGACGATGGACTGGTGACGGCGACGTATAGCGACGGCAGCAACGAATTCCTGGGCAAGGTCGCGATGGCGAGCTTTACGGCGCAAGAGGGTTTGCGCCCGATCGGCGACGCGCACTGGCAATCGACCGGCGACAGCGGGCCGCCCGCGATCAACGCCGCACAGACCGGCGCACTCGGCTCGATCCGTTCGGGAGCGATCGAACGCGCCAACGTCGACATCACCGAGGAACTGGTCGCCCTGATCGGGGCGCAGCGCAACTTCCAGGCCAATGCCAAGGCCATCGAAACCGCTAGCGCCATGACCACGACCATCATCAATTTGCGGACCTGAGGTGGACCGGCTGATCCATATTTCGCTGTCGGCGATGAAGTCGGCAATGTCGCGACAGGCGGTGACGGCGAACAACCTCGCCAATGCATCGACCACGGGGTTCCGCGCCGACATCGCAAGCGTCCGTCCGGTGTGGCTGAGGGGCACAGGACTGCCCGACCGCGCCTTTGCCTCCGAGGAGGTCACTGCCGCCGATATGCAGGGTGGCGCCGTGACGGCGACGGGGCGACCCCTGGACATCGCCTTGAACGGCGGCACCCTGCTGTCCGTTCAAGCCGAGGATGGCGACGAAGCCTATACGAGGCGCGGCGACCTGATCGTCAGCGACAGCGGACTGCTGACGACGGGCGACGGGCATCCCGTGGTCGGCGATGGCGGGCCGATAACGATCCCGCCCGCCGACCGGGTCACGATCAACGACGATGGCTCGGTCTGGATCGTGCCGGTCGGCGGCGACCCAAACGCCCCGCAACAGATCGACCGGCTGAAGCTGACATCGGCAACGGGGTCGAAAATCGTCAAGCATCTGGATGGGCTGTTCCGTGTGCAGGACGGTGGCGCGCTGCCTGCCGATCCTGCGGGCCGCCTGACGTCGCACGCGCTGGAAGGATCGAACGTCAATCCGACGACCGCGCTGGTCGCGATGATCGAAGCGTCCCGCGCGTGGGACACACAGGTCAAGATGCTGACCACCGCGCGCGAGATGGACACCGACACGACCAACCTCATGAAATTGCCAAGCTAGGAAAACCATCATGGCCAATGCCGCACTACAGGTCGCTCGCACCGGGCTGGACGCGCAGAACACCCGGATGCGCGTCATCGCCAACAATCTGGCAAACGTGAACACGACCGGCTTCAAGCGCGATCGCGCGACGTTCGAAACGCTCGCCTACCAGTCGATCACGACCCCCGGAGCGCCATCGTCGGCCGAAAACAAATACGCCATCGGCCTGTCGCTGGGGTCGGGCGTCCAGATGACCGGCACCGCGCGGATCGACACGCAGGGGGCGTTCACCACGACCAGCAACGCGCTCGACCTCGCCATTCAGGGCACAGGATATTTCCAGGTTCAGACCCCCGACGGCAAGATCGCCTATACCCGCGCAGGCGACTTCGCGCCGTCGCCGGAGGGCACGCTCGTCACCTCGGCGGGGTTGCCGGTCCAGCCCGCCATCCAGATCCCGTCCGGGGCGCAATCGATCACGATTGGGAGCGACGGCACGGTCTCCGCCACCGTTGATGGCAAGGTGACCGAACTCGGCCGGATAGAAACCGCCAGCTTCGTCAATCCGGCGGGACTGCAATCGCTCGGCGACAACCTGCTTGCCGAAACCGCGGCGAGCGGAGTGCCCCAGGTCGGTGCGCCAGGCAGCGAAGGGCGCGGCACCGTGCGGTCCGGAACCCTCGAGGCGTCGAACGTCAATGTCGTCGAGGAACTGGTCGACATGATCGAAACGCAGCGCGCGTATGAGGTTAACTCGAAGATGATCTCTGCCGCCGATGAAATGCTGAAATATGTCAATCAGCAGCTTTAAGGTCGCCGCGCTGGGTGCTTGCCTGTGCCTGGCGGCGGGCCGCGCTCCTCCCGCCGACTTTTCGCCGAGCCTGGCGGCGCGCGTATCGGAGTCGCCAGCGGACGGCGCGATCTTTCGAGCGGCGGGCTATTCCCCGCTCACCAGTGGGGCGCGGGCGAATGCAGTGGGCGACATCGTGACGGTCGTTCTGGTCGAACGCACGCAGGCGACCAAGTCGGCGACCCAGAATGCCGATCGCGGCGGGGCGATCGGCCTGACACCGCCCGGCACCGGCCCCTTCGCATTCTTCGCAGGCTCTGACCTAAATATGAGCGGTGCGCAGTCGTTTAAGGGAACGGGGCAGGCCGCCCAGTCGAACGCACTTACGGGCGAGATCAGCGTCACGATCGCAGCGGCCTACGCCAATGGCACGATGCTGGTGCGCGGGGAAAAGACAGTGACGCTCAATCGCGGCGAGGAAATGATGCGACTTTCGGGCCTGATCCGCAGCGCCGATATCGGAGTCGACAATCGCATCGCGTCGACCCGCGTCGCCGACGCGCGCATTACCTATACCGGCAGGGGTGAAGTCGCGCGCGCCAGTCGCCAGGGTTGGCTGCAACGTTTTTTCAGCATCGTGAGCCCCTTTTGATGCGCTGGCTGTTGGCCTTGCTGGCATTCGGTGCGGTGCCTGCGCAAGCCGACAGGATCAAGGACCTGGGCGCGTTTCAGGGACTGCGGGCGAACCAGTTGACCGGCTATGGCGTGGTGGTCGGGCTGGCGGGCACCGGCGATGACAGCCTCGACTATGCGACGCAAGGGGTGAAGGGTGTGGTCAGCCGGTTCGGCCTGACCCTGCCACCGGGCGTGAACCCCAGCCTGAAGAACGCGGCGGCGGTGCTGGTCACGGCCGAACTGCCGCCCTTTGCCAAGCCGGGCCAGCGGCTCGACATCACCGTTTCGGCGCTGGGCAAGGCCAAGTCGCTGAGGGGTGGGACGCTGATCCTGGTGCCGCTGCGGGGGGCCGACAACAATATCTATGCGATGGCGCAAGGCAATCTGGCGGTCGGTGGACTGGGGGTCGATGCCGCCGACGGATCGAAGCTGACGGTCAACGTCCCGA
This sequence comes from Sphingomonas sp., assembly GCF_025353885.1. Lineage (GTDB taxonomy): Bacteria > Pseudomonadota > Alphaproteobacteria > Sphingomonadales > Sphingomonadaceae > Sphingomonas_O. Next base: position 29,090 of record NZ_JANXNX010000032.1, read on the forward strand.
CGGCGGGGCGGATCCCGGGCGGCGCGTTGGTAGAGCATCTCGTTGATACCGGATTCGCCAGCGCTGCCGCGCTGCAGTTCAACCTGAACGACGCCGACCTGACCACCGCGCAACGGGTCGCAGACGTTATAAATCAAAGACTTAGTGGTAATGTGGCGCAGGCCATCGATGCAGTTTCGATCACCATCGCCACGCCACCGGGTGCTCAACTGCGCGCCGGCCTGATGGCGCGGATCGAAAATTTCGAGGTCAGGCCCGCGGACGCCCCGGCCCGCGTGATCGTCAATGCGCGGACGGGCACGGTGGTCATCAACGGCGCGGTGCGGATTTCCCCCGCAGCGGTCACGCATGGCAAGCTGACGGTGCGGGTGGATGAGAACCCGCAGATCGTTCAGCCCGCCCCTTTTTCCAACGGACAGACCGCGACCCAGCAACAAAGCGACATCGCCGTGGAGGAGACCCGCAACCCGATGTTCCGCTTCGCACCCGGCGCGTCGCTCAGCGATATCGTCGCGGCGGTGAACCGGATCGGTGCCTCGCCCGCCGACCTAGTCGCGATCCTGGAGGCCCTGAAACAGGCAGGAGCCATGAAGGCAGAGTTGATCATCCTATGATCCAGCCCGTCTCAAACGCACCAATCACCCCGCTAACGAAGGCCGCAAAGGCTTTGGAGGCGGTTTTCCTGCGCCAGATGATCGCCGCGATGCGCACTTCGACACTATCCGGCGACGATTCCACCCAGTTTCGCGACATGTCCGATGCCAATCTGGCCGATAAAATGGCTGGCGGGTTCGGGATCGCCGCAATGGTCGAACACCAGATGAAGGAACATCAGCCATGAGCAGCGACCTGTTGAGCATCGGCGCGTCGGGCCTGCGGGCCTATAAAACTGCGCTGAACACCGTCGGCGACAATATCGCCAACGCGCAAACCGTCGGCTATGCCCGCCGCAGCGCCCGCCTGACCGAAGTGTCGACCGGGGCGGGGCAAAGCATATTGTACCGCAATGTCGACCGTTTCGACGGGGTCGAGGTCCAGGCGATCGACCGGGCCACCGACCGTTTCCGCGTGGGCGAAGCGCGGCTGGCGGCGACCGCGGACGGCAAGGCAAAGGCGATATCGGGCTGGATGGCCATAACCGAAACCGCGCTGGCCGACGGCGATGATGGCGTCGGGGCACGGTTAGGCGCGGTTTTCGCAGGCGGCGCAGCTCTGGCCGCCGACCCCGTGGCACGCCAGCCCAGGACGGCATTCCTGAGTGCCATCGATGCCGCCGCGCAGGCGATCAGGACCAGTGCAGGCGACCTGCAGCGCGCTACTGAGGGCGTCGGCGATGCGGCGCAGTCTTCGGTGGCGGGCCTGAACGGCACCCTGTCGACGCTGGCCGACATCAATCTGGCCATCCGCCACGCCGGACCCGGAACCGCCACTTATGTCGAACTGTCCGACCAGCGCGACGCCCTGATCGACGCGGTTGCGGGACAATTGAACATCGATATCGTCGTTGCCACCGACGGCACGACGACACTGTCGAGCAATGGCCAGATGTTGCTGAACGGGGCCACCGCGACATCCATCACGCTGACGGTGGCGAGCGACGGACGATTAAGCCTGGCCGCAGGCGCGCCGCTGACACCAACGGGCGGGACGCTGTCAGGCCTCGCGACAACGGCCGCTGTTATCGCCGACCGGCGCGCGGCGCTGGACGTGCTGGCATCCGATTTCGCAAGTCACATCAACCAGTGGCAGGGCGCGGGTCGCACGCCCGGCGGCACTGCCGGAACCGCGCTGCTGTCGGCGGTGGGTGGTGCCGCCGGACTGGTTGCGCTGGCGACCGATGCCGATGCCGTGGCGGCTGGATCGGCGGGCGGCGTGCCGAACGGCAATGCGCTGGACCTGGCCACGGTGCGAACGACGAGCGACGTCGAGGGGCAGTGGAATACGATGGTCGGCCTGCAGGCCCAGGCCACCGCCGCCGCCACCAGCCAGCGCGCGACGACGACCGCGCGGCTGACCACCGCGAACGCCGCGCGCGACGGGGTGGAGGGCGTCGATCTGGATCACGAAGCAGTCGACCTGCTGCGTTTCCAGCAAGCCTATGAAGGCTCGGCCAAAATCCTCCAGGTCGCGCGCGACATCCTCGACACCATTATGGGATTGTTCAAATGATCAACGGCACACGGTTTCGCATGGATACCGATATCGCCCGCCAGACGAACCTGGCGGCGCGGATCGCGCGCGGGCAGTCCGACATTGCGACGGGAAAGCGATTGCAGGTGGCATCGGACGATCCGGCAGCCAGCGCCCGCATCGCGGTGCTGCGCCAACAGGAGATCGACACCAGGTCGTGGACCGCCAACGCCGATGGCGCGGCCTCTGTCGCGGCGCGCGCAGACAGCGCACTCGGCGCGATCGGGCAGTTGCTGGACCGGGCCCGCGAACTGGCGACGAGCGCGGCCAGCGACACGCTGAACGATGCCGACCGCGCCGGAATCGCCAGCGAACTGGTGGGTATTGCGACAGAAATCGACGGGTTAGGTGGCGAGACAGACGCCGGGGGCGCGCGGGTCTTTCCGGTCGGCGCGGCGCTGGACGTGCCGGTCGGACGCGGGCTGACATTGGCGGCAACAACGACCTATGCCAACGCCTTCACGGTTGCCACAACAGGTGGGCCGGTGGACATGGCGGTCGTACTGAGAAACGCGGCGGCGATGCTGAATGCGGGACCCGCCGCGCGCGCGACCGCACTGGCCAACGTGACCGCGGCAAGCGATCATATGGCCGCCGTGCGCGGCGAACAGGGCACGCGCGCCGCCCGCATCGACAGTGCCCGCGACCGCCTGGTCACCGTGCAGACGAGCGGCACCGAGGAGCGACAGGCGCTGGAGGCAACCGATGTATCTGGCACCGTCGCGCGGATACAGGGCGACCAGCTCGCGCTGGACGCGGCACAGGCGCTGTTTGCCAAGGTGAACCGGCGGACGCTGTTCGATTTGCTGGGGTGAGGGCTTGGCTGACAATCGGCTATCACTATACCCCCGGCGCAGGCCGGGGGGTATACAGCTGTCGGGTCGGCGCACCTCTTTCTGACGTCCGTACAGGCCCCGGCCTGCGCCGGAGTGACGGTTCTGCCCTCGCCAATTCAGGGGAGAGGGAAGTGGGCCATTTCCTCCAAAGGTTTTTTGGAAGAAGATGGGTCAGCTATCCCACCGTTGCGCGCACGCCATAGTCCATCCGTCGCAGGTCAGTGAGCAACTCCGGGCCGGTCGGCTCCCAGCTGAGCTGCGCGCGGGTCCAGGTGCTGGAGGCTGACATATCGAGACCGGCAAACATGGCGAACCATCCGAAATGCGTTGCTGCTTCCTCCGGTGACATCGACACCGCCGCCACGCCCAGGCCCGTCGCGATGATTTCGGCAATGGCGCGGGCCGAGACACCTTCCTCGGCGACTGCATGGTAGCGCGCATCCCTGCTGCCCCGGTCCAGCGCCCGCACATAAAGCCTTGCCACGTCGAGTACGTGCGCGGCGGGCCAGCGATTGGCACCGTCGCCCACATAGGCGGCAACCCCCTGTTCACGCGTGATTTCCAGATAAGGCGAGATCAGCCCCTGCTTGAACTCGTCGTGGACCTGGGGGAGCCTTATGACGCGAACATCGAGGCCCGCATCGCGCAGTGCATTGCCGGCCAGTTCGGACGCGATGCGCGGATTGGGATGAGCGGTATTAAAGACGTCCTCCGTCGCCAGGCCCCCGTCCCCGGGGTCGCCCATTCCTGTGCCAGAGGTGATCAGCAATGGCCGGTCCGAACCCTGCAGCGCTTCGCCCAGCGCACCGATCGCGCGCCGGTCCTTTTCGCAATTGGCCAAAAAGTTTGCGAAATCATGATCGAAAGCGGTGTGGATCACGGCATCGGTCTTTGCGGCCCCGGCGCGCAGGCTGTCCAGGTCTTCGAGCGTTCCGTGATGCGCCTCGGCACCGGCGGCAGCCAGTGCGCGCGCACCGTCGTCCGAACGCGTCAATCCCAGCACCCGATGCCCCGCAGCCAGCAATTCGGGAACGATACGCGAACCGATAAAGCCAGTCGCACCCGTCAGAAAAACACGCATTGCAATCTCCGTTATGATCGAAGACATATTTCGCGCTTATGCTGGTCCTGTTAAAGTAGTGACTTTATCCCGGTATAACGATTAACAGGTCGGCATGGCTTCTGCACCCGATAACGCCCTTGGCATATTTCTTCGTGATCGTCGCTCGCGTCTCGATGCAGCGGCCTTCGGTTTCGGTAGCGGTCGTCGGCGGACGCCCGGATTGCGCCGCGAGGAGGTGGCGCAGCGGTCCAACATCTCTCCGACCTGGTACACCTGGCTGGAACAGGGCAGAGGCGGCGCGCCTTCGGCAGACGTGCTCAATCGCCTTGCCGCCGGTCTGATGCTGACGGAACCCGAGCGCGAGCATCTTTTCATTCTTGGGCTGGGACGGCCACCCGAACCGCACTACAAGATTTCGGATGAAGTAACGCCTCGGTTGCAACGTGTCCTCGACGCCCTGCCGACCAGCCCCGCGATCATCAAGACGGCAACCTGGGACGTGGTGGCGTGGAACGCGGCGGCGGCGATGGTGCTGACCGATTACGGCAAGCTCCCGCGCGCGCAACGCAACATCCTGCGCCTGATCTTCACGGATTCGGGCGTCAAGGCCGGGCAGGAGGACTGGCTCGCCGTCGCCCGTTATGTCGTTGGTGCATTTCGGGCCGACACCGTCCGGGCAGGGGCAAGGGCGGAAATAACGGAACTCGTTGAAGACCTGTCGAGGAGCAGTCCTGAATTCGCGGCGCTGTGGCGGGACAACGACGTTGCCGGACACGCCCATGGGCTGAAGCGCATTCATCACCCGGAACACGGGTTGCTGGAGCTGGAATTCTCGGTCTTTGCGGTCGACGGTCGCCCGGACCTGGGGATGCTGGTGTACAATTCCGCAACGGCGGAAACCGCCCGGCGCATCCAGTCGGTCATGGCGGCCCGGTCGCCAGCGGCCTAAACCCCGCCCCGCCCCGGTCGTTAACGAGTGGACACCCCAACCGAGGACCCGCGCCACCATGTTTCCAGCCATCGGCCTGATCGTCCTGCTTGCTATGGTCTTCGGCGGCTTCGCGCTGACCGGGGGTAATCTGATGCCCGTGCTGGAGGCGTTGCCGCACGAGATGCTGATCATCGGCGGGGCGGCGGCGGCTTCATTGATCGTCGGCAATTCGGGTGCGCAGCTGAAGGCGCTGGGCGGGGGGATCGGCAAGGTCTTCAAGGGGCCGGCGTGGAAGAAGCAGGACTATCTCGACACGATATTCCTGGTGTCGCGGCTGATGAAGATGCTGCGGATCGAGGGGCCGGTCGCGGTCGAACCGCATATCGAGGACCCGGCGGCGTCCACCGTCTTTGCTGAATATCCACGGCTGCTGAAGGACAAGACACTGGTCCACCTGATCGCCGATACGCTGCGGCTGGTCGTGATTTCCTCAGGGTCGCTCGATCCCCATGCGGTCGAGGATGTCATGGACAACGCGATCCGGACGCACCACCACGCGGCGATTGGGCCTGCCGACAATTTGCAAAACCTGGCCGACGCGCTGCCGGCGCTGGGCATTGTGGCGGCGGTGCTGGGCGTGGTGAAGACGATGGGGTCGATCGACCAGCCGCCCGCCGTGCTGGGCGCGATGATCGGGTCGGCGTTGGTGGGCACGTTCCTGGGCGTATTGCTGGCCTATGGCGTAGTGGGGCCGTTCGCCACCAAGGCGCGCGCGGTAATCGAGGAGGACGGCGCAATCTATGGCGTAGTCAAACAGATCATCGTCGCGTCGCTCCACGGCCACCCGCAACCGCTCGTGATCGAGGCCGCACGATCGGGGCTGGCGCATGGCGTGCAGCCGAGCTTTGCCGAAGTGTTCGACGGGATGCGTAAATGAACGCCGCGCCGCCGCGTCGGCCAAAAGCCGGGCCAAAAGCCGGATCGAACGAACCGCCCGTGCGCCCGATCATCGTCCGCAAGATCATTCAGGCACCGCACGCCGCCCATCACGGCGGCGCGTGGAAGGTCGCCTATGCCGATTTCGTGACCGCGATGATGGCGTTCTTTCTGTTGATGTGGCTGCTGGGTGCGACGACCGAGAAACAGCGCAAGTCCATCGCTGATTACTTCAGCCCGACGCTGATCGAGATGCGCCAGAACAGTTCGGGATCGGACGGCATGTTCGGCGGCGATTCGATCACCTCCAAGGATAATTACGTCAGTCGGGCAAGCGGCGTCGGTTCGCGCTCGCTGGAATTGCCCAAGGACGTGTCGGAGGTCGGCGGCACCGATCCCAAAGTCGTCGACCGGCGGCGGTTCGAGGATCTGAAGCGCGCATTGCAGGTGCGGATCGACAGCAAGCCGGGGCTGAAGCGGCTGGCGGAAAACATCCGCTTTACCGAAACGCGCGAGGGATTGCGGATCGATATCGTCGACGAGGCGGACTTTTCGATGTTCGCGACGGCGACCGACCGGCTGTCGCCCGACGCCCGCGACCTGATCGCCGAGGTGGCAAGGGTTGCGGCCGACGTGCCCAACGACCTGATCGTCCGCGGGCATACCGACGCGCAGCCCTATGCCGCGACCGCGCCGATGAACAACTGGCTTCTGTCGACAGCGCGGGCGGAGGCGACCCGGCAGGCGCTGTTGATCGCGGGGGTCGCCGGACCTCGGTTCGCCCGGATCGAGGGCGTGGCCGATCGCGAGCCGTACGTGCCGGGCGATCGGCTGGACCCCAGGAACCGGCGGATGTCGATTACGCTTGGGTGGACGGTCGCTCGTTAAGGCAAGGCGCCACGGCAAAGCCGCGTCGTCGGTCGTCGGTCGTCGCCCTCGCGACGCCGGCCGGTCGGACCGCTGGTGGCGGGCTGTAACAGGCTACAGCCTCGCGCGATCCGACTAATGCGCCAGTGCCTTGTTGATGTCCTCGACCATCTTCTTGGCATCGGCGAGCAGCATCATGGTCTGGTCCATGTAGAACACGTCGTTGTCGACCCCTGCGTAACCGACGCCGCCCATGCTGCGCTTGATGAAGAAGATCGTCTTGGCCTTGCCGACGTCAAACACCGGCATGCCATAGATGGGCGATCCCTTGTCGGTCTTGGCCGCCGGGTTCACCACGTCGTTCGCGCCGATGATGAAGGCGACGTCGGTCTGGGCGAACTCGCTGTTGATGTCCTCCAGCTCATAGACATCGTCATAGGGCACATTCGCTTCGGCGAGCAGCACGTTCATATGGCCGGGCATCCGTCCGGCGACCGGGTGGATGGCGTATTTCACCTTTACACCCTGCTTTTTCAACAGGTCGCCCATTTCGCGAAGGACGTGCTGCGCCTGTGCGACGGCCATGCCATAGCCGGGGACGATGATGACCTGATCAGCCTGCGCCATCATATAGGCGGCGTCCTCGGCCGATCCGCGTTTCCACGGCCGGTCGGTCTTCGCGTCGCCGCCTGAAGGTCCGGCGGTGGCTCCGAAACCACCGGCGATGACGCTGATGAAGCTGCGGTTCATGGCCTTGCACATGATGTACGACAGGATCGCGCCCGATGACCCGACCAGCGCACCGGTGATGATCATCGCGGTGTTGTGAAGCGTGAAGCCCATCGCCGCCGCCGCCCAGCCCGAATAGCTGTTGAGCATCGACACGACGACCGGCATGTCCGCGCCGCCGATGGGCACGATCAGCAGGAAGCCGATCACGAACGCCAGAGCCGTGATGGTGAAGAACACCCACGGCGACTGATCAACGGTGAAATAGCCGACCAGGCCGAGGATGCCGACGATCAGGGCAAGATTGATGACGTGGCGACCGGGCAGCATGATCGGCTTTCCGCCCATGTTGCCGTTGAGCTTCAGGAAAGCGATGACCGAGCCGCTGAACGTGATCGCACCGATCGCAACGCCGAGGCCCATTTCGATGCGGCTGACGGGTTCGATCGTGCCGCTGGCGTCAACGATACCGAAGGCGAGCGGGTTCAGGAACGCTGCAGCAGCAACGAGCACGGCGGCAAGGCCGACGAGCGAGTGAAACGCGGCGACAAGCTGCGGCATATCGGTCATTGCGATCTTGCGCGCGGTGATGATGCCGATGGCCGCACCGATGGCGATGGCGATCAGGATTTCAGGCAGGTTGGCGGTGTGGTGGACCAGCAACGTCGTGCCCACCGCGATGACCATGCCGATCATGCCATAGCGATTACCGCGCTGGCTGGTGGCAGGCGACGACAGGCCACGCAGCGCGAGGATGAAGCACACGCCCGCGATCAGATAGGCGAGACCGACGAATGGGTTCTGGACCGCGTGCTCCATTACCGTTCCTTCTTCTTATACATGGCGAGCATTCGGGCGGTGACGGCAAATCCGCCGAAGATATTGACGCTGGCCAGCACGACCGCGAGCAGGCCCAGATATTTCGAAATGTCACTACCCGGCGCGGCGGACGCGATCAGCGCACCGACGATGATCACGCTTGAAATCGCATTGGTCACCGCCATCAGCGGCGTGTGGAGCGCGGGCGTGACCGACCAGACGAC
>NZ_JANXNX010000023.1 GCF_025353885.1 Sphingomonas sp.
TGCGACACCGGCGAGCGTGGCAGCCCCAATGGCGGCCAGTGCATTGGCGACATTATGACGGCCCGGAACGGCAATAGTTGCAGACACCGGCCCCGCCCCGCGCGCGTCGGTGATGGTGAAACCCACGCCGTCGGGCCGTTCGACGATTGCGGTCGCGCGCAAGCGGGCGGCGGTGGACAAGCCGAAGGTGAGCGCGTCGTTGGGCGCAATCGCCAGCGCTTCGGCATTGTCGGCGTTGACGACGCAGGAACCCGCGCGGGCCAGAAAGTCGCCGAACAGCGCCCGCAGTTCCGCCATCGACTTGTGATCGACGGCAACGTTGTTCAGGACCGCGATGCCCGGTTGATAAAGGGCAATCGACCCATCGCTCTCATCGACTTCGCTGACGAACAGGTCGCCTGCGCCGACGCGCGCGCCGCTGTCAAAATTCTTCATCACCGCGCCGTTCATGATCGTCGGATCGCGACCCGCCTGCGTCATTATCCATCCGATCATGCCGGTGACGGTAGACTTGCCGCTGGTCCCGCCGACCGCGATGTTGATCGGGGCGGCATTGAATAATTCGGCAAGCAGTTCGGCGCGGGTCAATCGTGCGCAGCCGAGTGCGGTCGCCCGCACGATGTCAGGAACGGTTGTCTCGATGGCGGCAGAAGCCACGACGATCTGATCGACGAACTGAACGCCGCTGCCATCCTGCGCGAACAGGGTGATGCCGCCCGCGCGCATCACCTCGAACTTGGGCGCGGTTCCCCCCTGGTCGAGCGCACGGTCCGAACCGGCCACGTCATGCCCCGCCGCAGCGACGATCTGGGCCAGCGGCATCATTCCCGAACCGCCGATCCCGCAAAAGAAATAGGATTTACGCACATGGGTTCCATGCCGATTGTCCGTCACGGTGTCGAGCGGCTGTCTCGACTTCATGCGCGACAATCGGCAGGGTGCGGCGATGATGGGGCACAGGAAGCGGATCGCGGTCGTCGGGCCGAGCAATACCTTGCCGCTCGACGTGCCGTCGCGCGTGCTGGCGCTGGTTGCGGAACGATACGGTGACGAAGGCCCCGAAATTGTCTTTCATCCGCAGTGTTTCCTGGCGGCGGGACATTTCGCGGGACCGGATCGCGCGCGTGAGGATGCCCTGGTCGAGGCCGCCAACGATCCGAAGGTCGACGCCATATGGTTCGCGCGCGGCGGCTATGGTGCCGACCGGATCGCTGAAAATGCCATCAGTCGGATGGGAGAAGCGGCACGGGGAAAGCCGTTCCTCGGTTACAGCGATGCCGGTTTCATCCTGGCGGGCCTGCTGGCAGATGGCATCGGTCGCCCCGCACACGGGCCGATGCCCGCCGACATCAACCGTGTCGGCGGCGCGGCGGCGGTGGCGCGCGCGCTCGACTGGTTCATGGCGGATAGCCCTCCCTCCAGCGAGCGCACCATCGCGTTCAACATGATCGTGTTCTCGCAGTTGCTCGGCACCGCGCTGCAACCCGACCTGACCGGTCGCGTGCTCATGCTCGAGGAGGTCGACGAACCGATGTATGCCATCGACCGCAGCCTGTTCCACATTACGGCCAACCCGCAGGTCCGCTTATGCGCGGGGCTCATGCTGGGCCGCTGCGCGCCGATCACGCCCAACATCCCCGATTTCGGCATGGATGAAGTCGCCGTCGTTCGGCATTGGTGCGACGTATCGGGCATTCCCTATCTTGGTCGCGCGGACATCGGCCACGATGCCGAGAACAAGGTCGTTCCGTTCGGTTAGCGCCTCAGAACGATCCGCGCGGCATCGCAGTCGCGCGCCATCTGCGCTTTCAGCAGCTCCATATCATCGAATTTGGCCTCGCCACGCAGGAACTCGATCAACTCAACTGCGATCTCAAGCCCATATAAATCGCCGGTGAAATCGAAGAAATAAGGCTCGAGCAATTCTTTCGGCGGATCGAAGCTCGGTCGGATACCCAGATTTGCGACCCCGTCGAGCAACCTGCCGTCGGGCAACCGCGCGCGGACGGCGTAGATGCCGTAACGCGGACGCAAATAATCACCCATGTCGAGGTTGGCGGTCGGATAGCCGAGTTGCCGCCCAACCTTGTCGCCATCCTGGACGACGCTGCGAACCGCGAACGCCCGGGTCAGCAGCCGGGTCGCCGTCGTACAATCCCCGCCCTGCAAAGCCTGACGGATGCGGCTAGACGAAACGGCTTGACCGCCTTCGCTGACGGGCCCGACTGTCTCGCACGCCATGCCGAGCGGCGCCCCCAGGCCCTTCAAACTCGCGACCGATCCCTCGCGCCCCTTGCCGAACGTAAAATCTTCGCCGGTAACCACCCCCGTCGTGCCGGTCTGCCCGACCAGCCACTCCCGCACGAATGAGTCCGCCGTGACGTTTGCCAGCGTTTCATCGAAGTGCAGCACCAGCATCGCATCGGCCCCCGCCGCCTTGAACAGCTGTTGCCGTTGATCAAGCGTGGTCAGCCGGAACGGTGGCATATCGGGGTGAAAATAGTGAACCGGGTGCGGGTCGAAGGTCGCGACAATGGCCGGTCGCCCCTGGGCATGCGCCAGCTTCACGGCATGTCCCACCACGGCCTGATGGCCGATATGGAACCCGTCGAAATTGCCGAGCGCGATGATGCCGCCGCGCAGGGTGTCGGGGACCCGCTCGCCCCCTGTCAGCCGCTCCATGCGTGGCTTAGAACGGCACGTCGTCGTCGAGGTCGCTGTCGAACGCAGCCGGTCGGCCGCCGCCGCCGCCATCCGATCCGCCGCGAGCGCCACCGAAATTGCCACGCGGCGCGCTGTCCTGGTTCCAGTCGTTGCCGCCGCCCGAACCACCCGCGCCACGCTCACCGCGCTCGCCCAGCATGACCAATGTGCCGTTAAAACGTTCGAGCACGACTTCGGTGGTATATTTGTCGTTACCCGACTGGTCCTGCCATTTGCGCGTCTGCAGCTTGCCTTCGACGTAAACCTTCGAACCCTTTTTCAGATATTGCTCGGCGGTGCGTGCGATGTTCTCGTTAAAGATCTGGACGTTATGCCACTCGGTCTTCTCGCGTTTTTCACCGCTGCCTTGTCGTTCCAGTTTTCCGAGGTGGCGAGCGTAAAACTCACGACCTTGCCGCCGTTGGCAAAGCTGCGCGACTCGGGGTCCTTGCCCAGATTGCCGACCAGAATGACTTTATTGACGCTGCCTGCCACCGGAATCTCCTAGAGGCCGGCGAAAACCGCGAGCCAATATGTTGCTCCGGCTGCGATATAGGCGAGTGCGAACAGATACAACAGCATGAAGCCCGGCCATTTCCAGCCATTGGTCTCACGCCGCACGACGGCAATCGTCGAAATACACTGCGGCGCGAAGACAAACCAGGCGAGGAAGGCCAGCGCGGTCGGCAGCGACCATTTGCTGCGGAGCGACTGTCCGAGCGTCTGGTCACGCTTGGTCTCGTCCGGCGTATCTATGGCGTTGACCGTGGCGAGCGCCGACACCGCCACCTCGCGCGCCGCCATCGCGGGGATGAGGGCAAGTGCGATATCGCGATTGAAGCCGATCGGTTTGACGACGTAGGCAAGGCCGTTGGCGATCTGCCCGGCAATGCTCTGGCTGACCTGCGTCCCGGGGGGACTCCCTGCGGGCGCGCGGGGAAAACTGAGCAATGCCCACAGTACAATCGTCGTGAAGGCAATGATCGTGCCCGCGCGGTGCAGGAACGCATAGGCGCGGCTCCACAGGCCGATCCCCAGGTCGCGCACGGCAGGCCATTGATATTTGGGCATCTCCATCATGAAACCTTGTGCCGGTCCCTTGGTCACTGTCCGCCGGAGCACAAGGGCCGCGACCAGCGCGCCAACGATGCCCGACATATACAGAACGAACAGAACCAGTCCCTGCAACCCGATTCCCGGCCCGACCGTGCGCGCCGGGATGAAGGCGGCGATGATGACGGCATACACGGGCAGCCGTGCCGAACAGGTCATCAACGGCGCGATCAGGATCGTGGTCAGCCGGTCCTTCGGGTCATCGATCGTCCGCGTCGCCATGATGCCGGGGATCGCGCAGGCAAAACTGGACAGCAGGGGGATGAAGGCGCGCCCCGACAGACCGACACGCGACATCAGCCGGTCCATCAGGAAAGCCGCGCGCACCATGTATCCCGACGCCTCGAGCACGAGTATAAAGGCAAACAGGATCAATATCTGCGGCAGGAACACCACCACCGCGCCAACGCCCGCTATAACGCCATCGACGATCAGCGAACGAAAAATGGTGTCGGGCATCGCCGCGATCACCGCGTCCTGCAAAGCCTTCATCCCGCCATCGATCATGTCGGTGGGAACCGCCGCACCCGCGAACACCGCCTGGAACATCGTGAACAACAGCGCCGCCAGAATAAACGGCCCGGCAATGGGATGCAGCACGACGCGGTCGATCGAGTCGGTCCAGCGATGCGCCGGATTAGATTCGATCGTGACACTCTGCGCGATCCGCCGCGCGTGACGCTGTCGTTCGATCAACGTGTTGGTCGGGGTGCCGTCGCCCGCCCGCAGCCGGGTCACGCCATTGCCAAGCAGCGGGGCCAGCGCCGCAATCAGTTCCTCCAGCCCGCGCTTGCGGACGGCGACAGTCGGGATCACCGGCACCCCCAGCGATTGGCTGAGCGCGGCCACGTCGATGGTCAGCCCGTCGCGCGTCGCCAGATCGAACATGTTGAGCGCAATGACCAGAGGCAGGCCCAGCGCGATCAGTTCGAGTGCGAACCGCAGGTGATTGTCGAGGTTGGAGGCATCGAGCACGACGATGATCGCCGACGGCAGGCGCTCCCCCTCCTGCACGCCCAGCACGACATCGCGAGTCACGCGCTCGTCGGGGCTGGAGGGGGTCAGGCTATAGGTTCCGGGCAGGTCGACCAGTTCGACCGGACGGCCATCGGGAAGCGCAATGCGCCCTGAATGCCGTTCGACGGTGACGCCGGGATAATTGCCAACCTTTTGCCGCGCACCCGTCAACGCATTGAACAGCGCCGACTTGCCCGCGTTGGGATTGCCGACCAGCGCCACCATCGGCAGCATGGGCATGGTGGGAGCGGCGATGATCGGCGTAGCGATGTTCATGCGAGTGGCTCGACCGTGATGGTGGCGGCGTGTGCGCGTCGGATCGCAACGGTCATGCGCCCGATTCGCACCGCGATGGGATCGCGCACCAGAAAACCGGCTCCATGCAGCGGCTCTACGGCAACACCTTCGTCGAAGCCAAGCTCACGCAGGCGCCGCCCGTCGCGTTCGGACAGTGCGGCCCAATCGATCGCACTGATCGTCGCTTCATGCGAAAAGGGAAGTTCGTCGAGATTCACTGCGACTGATTATCAATAACGGCGCGATTGGGCTAGTGCGTTCGCACTATCGACCGTTAACGATTATATCCTATAGAATTAGCCACTTTGGTGGGGCTAGCGGTGGGCGTCGACGTGAATAGGGTTCGGTTGTGGGTATTGCGCATCGTCGCGGCGCTGGCCTTTGCCTGCGCTTCACCGGCGCTCGCAGCAACATGCGCGCCTGCAACCTCGGCGGGCACCGCACCCCCCAGTTGGCAAACATATTGCTGGCTCGATTTCAGTTCCTACGTCGATGCAACCGCACGATCGGCGGCGGGACAGAATTTTTCGATCACGCTAACCGATGGCGCGACGCTGACCTTCAACATGAAAGCGACCAGCACTGGCGCGACTGCGGTTGCCGCAGTTGCCTCGCCCTCCTGGACGGGTGCTGCGGTCGGCAACTCGGCCTTTCTGGGCATCCCGGGCAAGCCGGTGCTTTACACCAATGTCAATCAGACCACCGTCGTTCTGACGATTTCGGCGATCGCGATTACCCCGCCGGCCGGGGTCGCCCGGGCGACGGCCTATGCCGTGGTGGCGGCCGATGCGGAATCGACCAATGAAAGCGAATCACTGTCATTTACGACCAATGGTTCGAACTGGACATTGCTGGATTCGGTCCCGCCGATCTCGGGCAACCTCTATCCCACGATGACCAATTCGGGAACGACATTTACCGAAACCGGGGTGGTCGGAACCGTCGGCGGCTATATCGTCGGATCAAACAACCCGACCACCGTCTCGGCAACGCTGGTCAGCGGCGGGTTGCAGGGGGCCATGTTCGCGGTCCGGTTTGCGTCGCTCGCTTTGAACAAGGCAATCACCGGCGTTCGCTTCAATGCGGCCGACCAGTTCACCTATCGCATTTCGACCACGTCGAGCGGGGCCATCCTGACATCGGGCACCACCACGGGAACCGCTACCGGACCCTTCGCCAATGCCACCGTCAACTTTGCGTCCGCCCTGCCGGTTACGCTGAGCGAAGTGATGGCCGCCGGCAGCAGCAGCACACTCGCCAGCTATGATTCGAAACTGACGTGCATCAACGGGAACGCTGCATCGACGACGCCGCTGCCGACCAATGTGACGACAACATCCTATGCGTTCGGGGGCCTGATCTTCGGCGACGCGGTTTCGTGCGTTTTCACCAATGCCGCCGTGCCGCGCGTAGCCTTGGCCAAGGCGTTGGGGGGGACGCGGGTCTTCACCAACGATCAGTTCACGGTCGACCTGACAACGGGTTCCACCACGACGGCCACCACAACCACAACGGGTGCTGGATCAACCGTGACGAACGGATCCATCCCCGCCACCATCGTCAGCCCCGCCACCCCCTATGGCCTGAACGAAGGCGCGGCAGGCACGACAGTCCTGACTTATTACACAGCGGGCATCGCCTGCACCAATACCTACACCACCTCACCCACCGTGTTGCCGTCGACGCTACCCGGGACCGTCACGCCGCGCTATGGCGACAATATCAACTGCACCATCACCAACACGCCAAAGCCCGCGACAGCCACGCTGACGGTGGTAAAGACTTCGCTGGTCATCTCCGATCCGGTCAACGGGACGACCAATCCCAAGGCCATCCCGGGTGCCGTCGTGCAATATGCGGTGACAGTGACGAACACCGGGACTGCGGCTGTTGATGCAAGCACTGTGGTTGTCACCGATCCACTGCCGTCGGGCGTCGCGCTTGCGGTAACGGCCCCGGTCGTGGTTTTTACCAATGGTGTCCAGGCAAGCGGCCTGGCGTTTAATTCGGCGACCAATGTCACCTATTCCAACCAGGCCGGTGGCGGCACGCCGTACAGCTATGCGCCGGTCAACAGCGGTGGCTATGACGTCGCGGTAAGGGGCATCCGCATCGCGCCGACGGGCGTCATGGCGGGAACGACGGCGGCGGGGTCGCCCAGCTTTACCGTCTCGTTCCTCACGCAGATCAGATAACGGTTCAGACTGCCGGGTAACGCAACCGGCCGAGGAAGCGGGCCAGACTCAACCGTTCGGGCGCGCTGTGGGTGAATTTTCCCTTGAACTTCTCGAACCGCATGACGCCGTCGATCCGCCGCCCCAGAAAGGCGCGCGTCTCGGCCAGCCCCTCGCTCTGGTCGTCGAGCATCGCCATGATCGTCGCGGTATAGATGCCCGCCAGCAATGTCCGCTTTGAATAATGGTTGAAGTCGGTGGCGGTGTCGCCCGCCGCGCGCCAGATCGCATCGGCCGCCCGCCAGCTCAGTTTGACAGTGTGCGGCAGGTTCTGTGGCAGCGTGAGAATGGCGAGCGCCCGGCGCAGCGCCTCGATATCCGGAGCGATCAGGTCGATCCGCGCCTCGATCAGCGCCGCGATCTTTTGGCGAATTTTCATAGTTGCCATTTGCTGCGGAGGCACGGCGGCCAACATCGCGCGGTCGATATGGGCGAACCAGCCATCGATCATTTCGATCGCGCCGCCCGAGAAGGCCAGAGACGCAATCGCCGGGTCGATCCCGGTGGCTTGCGCAGCCAGGTCAAGCGCGACCGGCGTCCACCCGTCGAACGCGGCATGGTGCGGCAATTCCGCACTCAGCAATTCGCGCATTTCATCAAGCGTTGGGTCGGTCATGCTGGAGCCTCTGGGATGCGGTGACACTTGCGACATGGGATGCTAGACCCGCTCCGTCAATCGCCACCGAAGGTGATCAAAGGGGACATATTCCAAATGGCAAAGTTTTTCGGCAATCTGAACGCGGTCGTCGCAGTCGGGGTTCTGGCGGCGCTGGCGCTGTTGTTCTGGACAGATTCAGCCAGCAACCTGGTGGGCTGGATGACATTCCTGCACGTCATATCGGGCGTGATGTGGATCGGCCTGCTGTACTACTTCAACTTTGTGCAGATTCCGACGATGCCGACCGTGCCTGCCGAACTTAAACCCGGCGTCACGAAATATATCGCTCCAAAGGCGCTGTTCTACTTTCGCTGGGCGGCGCTGGCGACGGTGGTCACCGGCCTGCTCGTCGCGATCCTGAAGGGCTATGCGCATGAGGCGTTCACCTTCCAAGAAGGCTTCCGTCTGATCGGCATCGGCATGTACCTGGCGCTGATCATGGCGATCAACGTCTGGTTCGTAATCTGGCCGAACCAGAAGAAAGCCCTGGGCCTGGTCGAGGCCGCTCCTGAGGTGAAGGCGCAGGCTGGCGTGACCGCGATGATCTTCAGCCGGGTCAACACGCTGCTGTCGATCCCGATGCTGTTCGCGATGGTCCTGCAGAATCTCGGCGGCAATATTTAGGCTGCTTTCGGGTCGGGCTGGCGCACCAGGATGAGTGCCAGCCCGACCAAAACTGCCCCGGCAAGATCGGGCGCGCCAAGACGTTCGCCGAATATCACCAGTCCGATGACCGCAGCCGCCACCGGCTGAGCCAGCAGTCCGAGACCGATGACGAGCGGGCTAAGGCGACCGAGCACATAGGTCAACAGCCCCTGCCCGATCAGTTGGCTGCACAAGGCCAGCAGGAGCAGCGGCGTCCAGTCCGAGGGCAGGATGCGCTCGCCGAGGGATACCGCCAGCAGCAGGAGCGGCACGGTGCTCGCCAACGTCGAGATCGCCAGCAGCGGCAGCGGTGCCAGCGCCGTTCGCGCGCGGGCGATCATCACGAAATAGAACGTGTAGAACAGTCCCGCCAGCAGGCAGAGCAGGTCGCCGACCAGATGTTCGGGCGACAGTTCGTACGACCGCCCCATCAGCATGACACCGCCGATCGCCGCCAAGCCCAGCGCCCCGCCCTGCCGCCGCGTCGGCCAGGCGCGGGCGGCCAGGAATCCATAAATTGGAAACATCAGACTGGCCGAATTGCCGAACAGCGTGGCATTCGCCAGTTTGGTGCGGACGATGCCGAGATGCCAGCTTGCCAGGTCGGCGGCGAACAGCAGGCCCGAGAGGATCAGCGCGACGACCAGCCCGCGTGACAGCCTGACCGGCCCCCCGCGCGCCGCCAGCAGGGCCAGCACCGGGAACGCCAGCGTCATCCGCCAGAACCCCGTCGCCACCGGACCGACATCGGCGATCCGCACGAACAGCGGCCCTAGCGCCAGCAGGACATTTGCAACCAGCAGCGCTGCAAAATCTGCTTTACCGGGGCGAATAGATTCTGGTTGGTTGACCATCAGGTTGGTGCCCATATCGCACTCCAGGAACCGAGTCCCGTTTCAAAAAGGAACTTAAATGCCGACGCTGTTCGATCCGATCGACCTGGGTGCCATCAAGGCACCGAACCGCATCCTGCTGGCCCCACTGACCCGTGGGCGGAGCACCGCCGACCACATTCCGACTCCGCGCATGGCGACGTATTACGCCCAGCGCGCGACGGCGGGGCTGCTGATCACCGAGGCGACGGGCATCTCAAAGGAAGGGCTTGGCTGGCCTTACGCACCCGGTATCTGGAGCGACGAGCAGGTCGCGGCATGGCAGCCGGTGACCAAGGCGGTTCACGACGCCGGCGGGCGGATCATCGTCCAGTTGTGGCACATGGGACGGATCGTGCATCCCGACTTCCTCGACGGCGCACAGCCGGTTTCGGCGTCGGCGACCACCGCCCCGGGCGCCGCCCATACCTACCAAGGCAAACAGCCCTATGCCGAAGCGCGCGCGCTGACGCTGGACGAGATCCCGCGCCTGCTAAACGATTACGAGCATGCCGCCAAAAACGCGATCAGAGCTGGGTTCGACGGCGTCCAGCTTCATGCGGCGAACGGCTATCTGATCGACCAGTTTCTGCGCGACAATGCCAATTTCCGCGACGATAAATATGGCGGATCGATCGAGAACCGGACGCGCCTGCTGGGTGAAGTGACGCAGCGGCTGGTTGACACCATCGGCGCGGACCGGGTCAGCGTTCGCCTCTCCCCGAACGGGGATACCCAAGGCGTCAATGACAGCCAGCCCTATGAACTGTTCGGCGCAGCGGCGGCGCTGCTCGACCGGATCGGCATCGCCTTTCTGGAATTGCGCGAGCCCGGTTTCGACGGAACCTTCGGCAAAGGCGAAGTGGAGCCGGTCGCACCGACGATCCGCAAGGCGTTCCGGGGCCCGCTGGTGCTGAATTCGGACTATACCGCGCAAACGGCACAGGCGGCACTCGATTCAGGGGTCGCCGATGCGATCGCGTTCGGACGCGCGTTCCTCGCCAATCCCGACCTGCCCGAGCGCCTGAAAACCGGCGCGCCGCTCAACGCCGATGTGATGGCGACCTGGTATTCGCAAGGCGACGAAGGCTATACCGACTATCCCGCACTGGAGTCCGCCGACGCCTAGCCCATTTGCCCCCGGTGGCGCAGCCTGTGATCGGCCAGCACCAGCGCCACCATCGCCTCCACCACGGGTGCGCCGCGAATCCCGACGCAGGGATCGTGGCGCCCCTTCGTCATGATGTCGGTGGCGTTACCCTGGCGGTCGATGGTTGCGACCGGCGTCAGGATGGATGACGTCGGCTTGAAGGCAACGCGGACGACGACGGGCTGGCCGGTCGAGATCCCACCCGCGATCCCGCCCGCATGGTTGGCAAGGAACTGCGGCCCATCGCTGCCCGGACGCATCGGGTCGGCATTATCCTCACCGCGCAGCCGGGCGGCGTCGAAGCCATCGCCGATCTCGACCCCTTTCACCGCATTGATGCTCATGCAGGCGCTGGCCAGGTCGGCATCAAGTTTGGCGTAAAGCGGCGCGCCCCAGCCAGCCGGAACCCCGGTCGCGACACATTCGATGACCGCACCAAGCGAGGAGCCCGTCTTGCGCGCCTGGTCTACGAGGATTTCCCAGCGCGCGGCGGCGGCGGCATCGGCGCAGAAGAACGGGTTGGCGCTGATCTGGGCGGCGTCGAAATTGTCGGCGCGGTCGCCCCCGATTTCGATGACGCGGGCGGTAATCGTGACTTCGGGAATGACCAGCCGCGCGACGGCCCCGGCCGCGACGCGCGCGGCGGTCTCGCGCGCGGAGGATCGCCCGCCACCGCGATAATCACGCAGGCCGTATTTGGAGTCATAGGCATAGTCGGCGTGGCCCGGACGATAGGCATTCGCGACTTCGGAGTAATCCTTTGATCGCTGGTCGGTATTTTCAATCATCAGCGAGATCGGCGTGCCGGTGGTCTTGCCTTCGAAGACTCCCGACAGGATTTTGACCAGATCGGCCTCCTGCCGCTGGGTCGTGAAGCGCGACGTACCGGGGCGGCGCTGGTCGAGGAAAGGCTGGAGATCGGTATCGGCGAGGTCGAGCCCGGGGGGGCAGCCGTCGACGATAACGCCGATCGCGGGACCGTGAGATTCCCCCCATGTCGTAAAGCGAAAGAGGTGGCCGAAACTATTGTGGCTCATTATTCCCTCTCCCCACGGGAGAGAGGGAGGGGCCCGCTCGGCGTAGCCGAGTGGGAGGATGAGGGCGCGAGCGCTGCCAAAAGGACCGCAGCCACCCCGTCGCCGTTTGCCATGACGTCGATGTTGGTGAACCGGGGCACTCGATATCCTTCCTGGACGAGATAGGCCGTTCGCGTCGTGTCATAGCCACTGTTGGTTGCGTGCGTATCGCCGTCAATTTCGATGACCACCCGTGCCGACTGAGAGACGAAGTCGGCGTAATAGGGTCCGACGCGTTGCTGGCGGCGAAACTTGGCACCGCCAAGCTGACTTACTCTCGGGATATTCCACAGCTTTTGTTCGGCGGGGGTTGCGTCCCGGCGCAGCTTGCAGGCGCGGGCAATCGTCCCGTCGCCGACGGTATATCTGGAATTTGCCAAGCGCCCTCGCCCTCCCATTGCCGAGAGGCAACGGGCCCCTCCCTCTCCTCCTAGGGGAGAGGTGTCAGAATGTTAAGCCAGTGCAATATCCGGGGCGTCCTCGGCTTTCATGCCGATGACGTGATAGCCAGCATCCACATGATGCGTTTCGCCGGTGACGCCGCTGGCAAGGTCGCTCAGCAGATACAGGCCCGCCCCGCCGACGTCTTCGATCGTGACATTGCGTTTAAGAGGGCTGTTATATTCGTTCCACTTCATGATGTAGCGGAAGTCACCGATCCCGCTTGCGGCAAGCGTCTTGATCGGCCCGGCGGACAGCGCGTTGACGCGGATGTTATGGCGGCCGAGGTCGACGGCCAGATATTTGACCGAAGCCTCCAGCGCGGCCTTGGCGACGCCCATGACGTTGTAATGCGGGATGACTTTTTCGGCACCGTAATAAGTCAGCGTCACCAGCGCGCCCCCGCCCTTGCCGGTTTCGGGATCGAACGGCGGCATCATCGCCGAGGCGCGCTTGGCGACTGCGACAAAGGAATAGACACTGATGTTCATCGTCATCAGGAAATTCTCGAGCGTCGTGTCGACATAGCCGCCGCGCAATTCGGTTTTGTCCGAAAAGCCGATGGCGTGAACGACGAAATCGATGGTCGGCCAGCGCGCCGCCAGCGTCTCGAACCCCTTGTCGAGTTCGGCCATGTCGGACACGTCGCAATCGATCAGGAAATCGCTGCCGAGCGAGGCGGCCAGCGGGCGCACACGCTTTTCGAGCGCCTCTCCCTGATAGCTGAACGCCAGTTCGGCTCCCGCTTCGCTCAGTTTCCGGGCGATACCCCATGCCAGCGAGCGATCATTGGCAAGGCCCATGATCAGTCCCCGCTTGCCCTTCATCAAACCTGTCATTGCGTCTCCAAATCGCGGCGTTGGTCGTCCTTTAGCGTCGAGACGGGAGGTTCCGCCAGTGCCGCGTTCAGATGAGCGCCGATGACAATGCCCAGCCCGACGAACCAGAAAAAGATCAGCGCGATGATGACGCCCGCCAGGCTGCCGTAGGTCGCGTCGTAATTCGAAAGTCTGGCAAGGACCAAGGGCAACAGTGCCAGCGAACCGAACCACCAGGTCGCGGTGAACAGCGCGCCCGGCCATTTCGGGCATTTGGAAAAGCGATAGTGGCTCGGCGTCAACGACCAGAACAGCAAATACAGCGCGACGAAGGCAACGAACAGCGGCACCAGTCGCGACAGTTGGATCCAGCCGATGAAGCGCCCGGCAAACGGAACGACGTGATAGATGAACTGTTCGGCCGCGGTCATCACGACCTGCGCCGAGAAGGCCAGCATCATCAGGATGACGGCGGCGATGATGATCCCGATCGAGGTCAGCCGGTATTGCCAGAACGGCGCGGTGAACGGTGAGCCATAGGCGCGGCGCAGGATGTCGCGGATCGTCTCGATAAAGCTGCCGACGGTCCACAACCCGACCAGGCCACCGATCAGCAGCAGCCAGCCGGTCTTTTGCGTCAGCACGTCGTGGATCGGCTTGCGCAACAGTGTCTGGACGCTGCTGGGCATCCCGAGCAGGAACGAGTTGACTGCATGGATGCTGTCGTCACTGCGCCCCAGGATGCTGGCGAGCGCCGCAATGACGATGAAAAAGGGAAACAGCGTCAGTAACGTCAGATAGGCGAGGTTGCCGGCGTGGATAAAACCGTCGCTGAACACGCCCACCACGACCCGCTTGCCGACTTCAAACGTCGTCGCGAACGGCCCGAGGTTTTCGAGTTTATGCCCGATCGCATCGCTATTGCCGTCCTGTTGCTGTTCGCGCCGGGCCTCGGGCGTCTGGGGCGAGGTATCGGGCGCCTGCGAGGCGGGTTCAGGAGGCGGGGCTTCCGGAGACATTTCGGTGGGTGATGGATCGGACATTGCGCCCTAAACGCCCAATGCGGCGCGCGGGTTGCCAAGGTTTATGCGTTCGCTTTCGGACCATGACTTCAGCGTTTCGGTAACAGGATCGTCCGCCGCGGGAACGGCGATCATCAGGGTCACCAGTTGATCGCCACGGACGCCGGTCTTGCCGGTGAAGCCACGGTTCTTCAGGCGCAGGACCTTGCCCGACGACGAGGCCGGGGGGATGTTCAGCATGACCGGCCCATCGACGGTCGGCACCTTGACCGGGCCACCCAGCACCGCTTCGGCAATCGTGATCGGCAGGTCGAGGCGGACGGCATCGCCATCGCGTTTGTAGAACCGGTGAGTGTCGATTTCGATGGTGACGACGGCATCGCCGGGACCGCCCGGTCCGGGTTCGCCCTTGCCACCGAGACGCATCTGCGTGCCGGTCTCAACCCCGGGCGGCAGTTTCAGGTCGATCGATTTGCCATCACCCAGCGTAATGCGCTGTGGCGCCAGCGACGCGGCGTCCTCGAACGGGACGGCCAGCCGATAGCCGATGTTCGCGCCCCTTTGCGGGGGCGCGGCACGACCGCCGAACCCCGCGCCGCCGCCGCCGCGCCTCCCGCCGAACAATCCTTCGAAAATGTCGCCGAAATCCGCGCTGCCCGCCGCCTGGGGCTGGCCCCGGAAACCGCCGCCACCGCCCGCGCCATAGCCAAATGGGGCAGCGGGATTGCCATCGCCATCGATCTCGCCCCGGTCGAACCGAGCGCGCTTGTCCTTGTCGCTCAACAGGTCATAGGCGGCGGTCACCGTTGAAAAGCGTTCGGTGGCCTTCGGGTTATCCTTGTTCTTGTCGGGATGAAGCTCCTTGGCGAGCTTGCGATACGCTTTCTTGATATCGGCTTCGGTAGCACCGCGCGCCACGCCGAGGGTCGTATAAGGATCAGCCATGGCGGTCAGTTATGCGCTGGGTCGTTCATATGCAACGCTGGCGGCTTTGCCGAGCTACGCGCCGTAGTGATGATAATGAATCGGCGCGACATCGACGCCGACGGTCATCGTCTGTGCCCCCGACCCCAGGAAAATCCCGTCGATGGGCGCGACTTCGGAATAATCGCGACCGATGGCGGTGACGATATGGTCGCCCGCCATCCAGATGCCGTTGGTCGGGTCGACGCCGATCCAGCCACGGTCGGGGCCACACCACAGCAACACCCAGGCATGGGTGGCATCGGCCCCGACCAGCCGTTCCTCGCCCGGCGGCGGGATGGTGCGGATATAGCCCGACACATAGGCGGCGGGGAGGCCGGCCGAGCGCAGGCCCGAGATCATGATCTGGGCGAAATCCTGGCAGACGCCGCCGCGCTGCGCGAACGCTTCGGCCGGGGGGGTCTCGGTCTTGGTCGCGTCGGGATCGAAGGTGAATTCGTCCTGGATGCGGCGCGCCAGTTCGATGGCGGCTTCCAGCGAATTGCGCGCCGGGTGCAAGCTTTGCGCGCACCAGTCGGCAATGCCGGGGTCGAGCGCGATCATCGGCGAAGGGAACAGATAATTCGTTGGCGAGACGGCCAGCACGCTGCGGTTCGACCGCGCCAGTGCGGCGACGGTGGCGAGGTCGGGGTCGGAGGGCAACGGCATCGGCAAGGCGCGGTCGACGTCGATGGTGGCGGTGCTGACGATCGACAGTTCGGTGACGGGTTGCGAGATGACGAGGCGCGTGACGTTGGCGAGCGAGGCATCGGCGCGGGCGAGCGAGAAATGGCCGCCGGGTTCGACCGACAGGCTGTGGTCGATCAGCGTCTGGCCCGACCAGAGAATCGGCTTCAGCCGCAGGTTGCAGCGCGCAAAGCTGACGGGTCGGGCATAGGTAAAGCGCGTTTCGTGGCGGATTTCATAGCGCATCGGGCCTCCAATGATCGCCTCGTCGGTGATTTCGCGGGTCAGAGTCATGCGAGTATCCGGGTCATGCCAACGTCATGCCGGTGGCGCGCAGGGGGGCGCCGCCGCGCAGGAAAAAGCGGTTGGCGATGGCATCCGACAACGCGAACAGGCGGTTTTCCAAGCCCTGGATCTCGTGCAGGTCGAGCGATGCCGCCGACAGGGTGGCGACGAAGGCGGCGATGGCGGCGGCGGCGCTCTGCTGATCCTCGGCCATGCCGTCGTCGCTGAGGCGCGGCAGGATGTCGAGATGCGCGGCGATAGCCGCCACCTGGAACGCGAGGCTGCGGGGATTGCCCGCGTCCAGCGCGACCAGGTCACGGACTGCGGCGGCAGACACGCCGGTCGGATACCGCTGGCGATACCCGATCTGGCTGTTGGTCAGTTCCAGCAGCATCGCCAGGTCGTCGGCGCTGGCATCGGGGCCGGAAAAGGCGCGCAGCAAGCGGCAGACGGTGGCGGCACGTTCGATCCGGCGGCCACAGTCGAGGAAGCGCCAGCCTGCGGTGCGACCCATGTTTTCGGCCGACAACCCTGCGAGCGCGGCAAAGCGCTGGTGCATTTCAGATGCGCGCTGGCCGGTCCGCTCGGCGGTCGGGAACGGTGCCTCCAGCAAATGCCAGACGTCGGTGGACAGGCGCTCCCGCGACCCCTCGCCGATGTCGCGGGCATGCGACAGCAGCGCCCGGACGCTGTAGGTTTCATCACCGTCGCTAAGTGCGGCGCGGGCCAGCGCAACGATCGTCGGGTTCGGTCGACCGGCGCGTTTGGTCGCTGCTCCGCTGCCCACCAGCATCGCTTCGAGGCGTTTCAACGTGGCGGCAGCGATCGCTGCACCGCCATCGACATCGACCGACCCGCCGATGCTGGCGCGGACCAGGGCCAGCACGCCCTCGGCACGTTCCAGGTAGCGACCCAGCCAGAACAGATTGTCGGCCACGCGGCTGGGCAAGGTGCCGGGATTGCGGCGGATCGCAACCGCATCGGTCGCCGCAACGAGGGTGACCGGCGCGACCGGCTGCGTCCCGACGATGCAGACGTCAGCGGAAAAGGCCCCCTCCCCCATCACGGCGGCACGGATGTCGTCCTCCAGCCCGATGCGCGCAAAACCGCCGGGCATGACCCGCCAGGCGCCGTGGGCATCGCGTGTGGCGAACACGCGGATGGTGAAGGGGCGCGGCTCAAGCCCGTTTGCGCCGACCGTCGGCAGGGTCGACAGGTGAACGGTCTCCTGCCCGACATAATCGATCCCGCGCCGGTAAATGTCGTCGATCAGCGCGACGCGTTCGGTGGCCGACATTTCGCCGCCGATGCGCGCGCCATGCGGCAGACCGCGCGGGTTGGTCCGGAAAGCAGGCGCGATGATGAACCTGTCGAGCCGCTCGATCACTTGGTCGCGCTGGCGGTCCTGCCCGCACCACCAGGTCGCGATGTTGGGGATGCGCAGGTCTTCGCCCGTCAGTCGCACCGACAGCCGGGGCAGGAACGCGGCGATGGCGGGCGATTCGAGGACACCTGCCCCCGGCGAGTTGGCGATCACGACATTGCCCGCCGCCATCGCGTCGATCAGGCCGGGGACGCCGATGCGCGACCGCGAATCGAACGCCAGCGGGTCAAGCAAGCGCGGATCGACGCGCCGCCACAGCGCATCGACGCGCTTCAGTCCCTCGATCGTGCGGAGGTAGAGCTGGTTCTCATGAACCGCCAGATCCTCGCCCTCGACCAGCAGCAGCCCCAGATACCGCGCCAGGTGCGCCTGTTCGGCATAGCTCTGGTTGTAGCGGCCTGGCGTCAGCAGCCCGATGCGCGGGTCCGACCGGCGGCACGACGCGGCGATCCCCGCGCGGACATCGGCAAAGAAGGGCGCAAGCCGCGCGATGTGCAGCCGCGACTGAAGCTGGTCGAACACCCGCGACACCGCCAGCCGGTTCTCGAGCGCATAGCCAGCGCCCGTGGGGGTCCGCGTATGATCCTCGATCACGCGCCATTCGCCGTCGGGACCGCGCCCGATGTCGACCGCGAAAAAGTGCAGGTGCCAGCCGCCGGGAGGCTCCAGCCCCATCATCGGCCGCAGGAAATGCGAGCTGCCGTTGATCACCGCGGCGGGCAACAAGCCACCCTCGGTCAGCCGCTGCGGGCCATAGATGTCGGCGAGTAGCAGTTCCATCAGATTGGCGCGCTGGACAACGCCATCGGCAATCCCCTGCCACTCCTGCGCGTCGATCATCAGCGGCAGCGGGGACAGGGGCCATTTCCGGTCGTCACCCTCGCCTGGCAGGCGAAAGCCGGTGCCGATCTCGTCCGCCTGACGCTGGATGCGCGCGCGGGCGAGCGGCAGGTCACCACCCGACGCCACCGCGACCTCGGTCAGCATGGCCTGCCACATCCGGGGGTTTACGGTATCGCGCACGACGTCGCCGCGCGGCGCGATGGCGCAATAACCACGCAGCCAGTCGGAGGCGATCGTTTCGCTCAACGGAAGGGGTGCAGGGCTGGCCACAGTGTCAAGACGATCCGGTTATCCTTGTCGTGCACTGTGCACCCTGGCGTTCACCTACCCATAAAGGCCGCTGCGTTGCAACACGGGATCGGGAGTTTGCCTCGACTTGTCGGGGGCATAATATTAGGCTGGACCGATGAGCACCGATCCCATCGCATTATTTTCCGACTGGTTCGCCGAGGCCGAGGCCAGCGAACCGAACGACCCGAACGCCGTCGCCCTTGCCACCGCGAACGCCAATGGCCAGCCCGCCGTCCGCATGGTCCTGCTGAAGGGGCATGATGCCGCGGGCTTTGTCATCTACACCAACCAGCAGAGTCGCAAGGCCGACGACCTGGCCGCCAATCCGCAGGCGGCCTTGCTTTTCCACTGGAAATCGCTGCGGCGGCAGGTCCGGATCGAAGGGCCGGTGAGCGTCGTCGACGGGGCCACCGCCGATGCCTATTTCGCCACCCGGTCGCGCGTGTCGCAGCTTGGCGCATGGGCATCGGAGCAGTCACGACCGCTGCCCGACCACGGCACGCTCAGTGCCCGCCTGCAGGACGTCACTCGACGGTTCGAGGACGTCGACGTGACTCGCCCGCCGCACTGGTCGGGTTACCGGGTGACGCCCGCCCGCATGGAATTCTGGCGCGACGGTGCGCATCGCCTGCACGAACGCCGCCTGTTCACGCGGTCCGGCGATGGCTGGACCGAAGGATTGCTTTACCCGTGAGCCGGTCCATACTCGCTACCCGCGCAGCCCTTGCCAGCGCGACGGTTGCACTGTTCCTGCTGCTTTTGAAAAGCTATGCGGCCAGCAAGACCGGGTCGGTCGCCATGCTGGGATCGCTGGCCGATACCGCGCTCGATCTGCTGGCGTCGCTGGTGACGCTGTGGGGCGTCCGGGTTGCCGCCGAACCCGCCGATCACGACCACCGTTTCGGGCATGGCAAGGCGGAGGCGTTGGCAGCCTTGTTCCAAGTCTTCATCATCGGCCTGTCGAGCGTCGCGATCCTGGCGCGTGCGGTCCAGCAGTTGCTGGCCGGGCAGACGACCGCCAATGCCGAATACGGCATCGGGGTTTCGATCATCGCCATCCTCGCGACGCTGGCTCTGCTGGTCTATCAACGGTATGTTATCGAGCGCACGGGGTCGGTCGCAATCGGTGCCGACCATGTCCATTACCAGTCCGACGTCATGCTGAATATCGCGGTCATCGCGGCGCTGGCGATCGACCAGTTCGGGGGGATGCGGGGTGCCGACCCGCTGTTCGGGATCGCAATTGCGCTGTGGCTGATGTGGGGCGCGTGGCGCGCGTCGGCACAGGCGGTCGACCAGCTGATGGACAAGGAATGGCCCGCCGAACGCCGCGCCGCCTTCATGAAGGTCGCCGAGCAACATCCCGAGTTGGCCGGCATCCACGACCTGCGCACGAGGACGAGCGGGACGCATGATTTCGTCCAGTTCCACGTCTGGATGGACCCGAAGATCACGCTGGACGACGCGCACCGGGTCATGGACGAAGTTGAAGACCAACTGATGCTGGCATTTCCGGGCACCGAAATCCTGATCCATCCCGATCCGGAAGGGCATGTCGACCGCGTGCCAATCTCGGCGCTGGAGGCGACGACGGGGACGATCCATTGAGGGGAGCGGGACATTGAATATTCTCGCCACCCCGGCAAATATTCCCGTCACCCCGGCCGAGGCCGGGGCCTATACGGGTTTTCGAAAGATGTTCGCCCGATCCGACAGCCGTATAGGCCCCGGCCTGCGCCGGGGTGACGGAATGTTCTCCGCCAAACTTCCAACAACAAAGGACCTTCTTGAAAATTCCCTTCATCCAGATCGACGCGTTCGCCGACCGGCCGTTTACCGGCAATCCAGCAGCGGTGATGCCGCTGGATAGCTGGTTGCCGGACGATGTGCTGCTGGCGATTGCGGCAGAGAATAATCTTGCCGAAACCGCGTTCATCATCCCGGCGACCGGCGACGACGACTATGAACTGCGCTGGTTCACGCCGACCACCGAGGTCGTGATGTGCGGCCATGCGACGCTGGCCACCGGGCATCATGTGCTGTCGGCGGATGCGGCGTTGAAACAGGTACGCTTTCGGACGCGCAAGGCCGGAGTGCTGGTCGTGACGCGCGATGGGACTGGCTATACGCTGGATCTGCCTGCCTGGCGGCCGTCGCCAAAGCCCCTGCCACAATTCCTGGCGGCCCTCGGCCTGGAGTCTGCGGTCGCGACCCTGTGGCATGAAAACCTGTATAGCGTTGTCGTCCTGGAGGACGCTGCCGCCGTCCGAGCGGTCGCTCCCGATTTCCGCGCCCTGGCGGCACCGGGCGACGTGCTGACCATCGTGACCGCGCGCGGCGACGACACCGACATCATCAGCCGCGCCTTTGCGCCGGCGGCGGGCATCGACGAGGATCCAGTGACGGGTTCGGCGCATGCGGTGGTGGTGCCCTATTGGGCGGAAAGGCTGGGCCGCACCCGGATGACCGCGTTCCAGGCATCGGCGCGCGGGGGCTATCTGGACTGCGCGCTGGCGGGGGACCGGGTGGTGCTCGGCGGCAAATGCGTGACGGTTATCGAAGGCCTGTTTTCGGTATAGGGTGGTCGCATAGCGAACTTGAAAGGCAGGCTGCTGGTGAGGCACAAACTGGATTTCACACGACGCGCGATTGTTGGCGCAGGGCTTGCTGCCGGCACGCTGGGGCTGATCGACGCTGCTACAGTGCGCGCGGCGGAACCGCCTCTGCTGGCAGTTCCCGAAGTCGACAGCCTGAGCCTGCAGGTCGTCACCGATGCAGCGGTATTCGGGCCGTTCCTCGAAAATCTCGACTTGCCGGGCATGAAGGTCTTGCGCGCTGGCAACGGCGGCCCGCGTTCGTTGCCGCGCATGTTGCCGCATGCCCTGCTCGGTGAATTCGGCCTGTCGATCCTGAGCGAATCGAACCGGGGCAGCGCACGGCGGCGGGTGATGATCGACTTCGGCTATTCGCGTGAAGTCCTGGCCAACAATCTGGCGCTGCTGGGAATTGCCCCCGACAGCATCGACGCAGCGGTGTTGAGCCACGGCCACCTCGATCACTATGGCGGCTTTGCCGGATTGTTCGGTGGTGCCAGTGGTGGGGCGTTTGAGGGGCCGGGCCGCCCCCATCACCTGCCGCTGACGGTAGGCGGCGAAGAGACGTTTTGCGAACGCGTCGCCCAGATCGGCGATCCGCCACCGATCATGGGTGCGCTGGACCGCGGCGCGCTAGCCAGGGCGGGTTACGATGTCCGGATCAGGCCAAAGCCCGAGATCATCGCCGACCAGGCCTTTACAACCGGGGTCATACCCATGGCCAGCTTTGAACGAGCGGCGATCCCAACGCAGATGCGCCCGGGCGTCGGTTGCGATCGCGCGCTGCTCGATCCGGCAAAGCGCGACCGGACCCAGATCGCCGATGATGGCGCGCATGAGCTGGCGACCTGTTACGCGGTCAAGGGACTTGGCCTGGTCGTCATCGCGTCATGCAGCCACCGCGGGGTCATCAATTCGGTCCGGCGCGCGCAGGCAATCTCGGGGATCAACAAGGTCCATGCGGTCGTCGGCGGCTTTCACCTGGTCCGCCCGCGCACCGAAGACGAGGCGCGCCGCACCGTCGCCGAATTCGCGCGGATCGATCCGACCTACATCATCCCGATGCATTGCACCGGAGAGGTCTTCATGGCCGAGGCGATGCGCCTGATGCCGCAAAAGATCGTGCGGTCCTATGTGGGAACGAAGTTCGTGTTCACCGCGGTGAGCTGACGAAAAATCAGCTCACGAATTCGGCCAGCAGCGTGTTCGCGCGCGGGCCGTCCCAGTCCATGCCACCGACGATGCGCCAGACTTCCTTGCCGTTGGCGTCGTACAGCACCGTGGTTGGCAGCATCCCGCTGGCAAAGGCAAAGCCGAGCGCATTGGGGGCGTCGCGATACAGCGCCAGATGGGGCAGCGGGTGCGCCGCCCACCAGCCGGGGACGGGGTCGACCGCCTGCTTGGTATCGTCCTGGTTGACGACCAGCACCTGCAACCGGTCCCCCGCACGCACGGCAAGACGGTCGAGCGACGGCAGTTCCTTGACGCAGGGACCGCACCAAGTTGCCCATAAATTGACCAGCACCGGCTTGCCCGCGAAAGCCGCGATCGACGTTGGCTTGCCGTCGGGGCCGGTGAACTTTTCAGACGGCGGCACCTTGCCACGCTGGCTGATGTCGAGCGTGCCGGCGGGTTCGGGCTCGGTCGGCTTTGCCGCATCTGTCACATTGGCTTGCGGCGCGGGGCCGGTTTGCCTATCGCACGCGGCGAGCGGGGCTAGCAGGAGAAGGGCGATTACGGCGCGCAAGAGCGACTCCAATGCAATGTGGGGCGGGCGTTTCTCCGAAGGCCCGGATGCGGTCATGCGTGCGATAAATGCCTCGCTGCCGTTCGACAAGCGTTTGTGGCGTCAGGACATCGCCGGGTCGCAGGCGCATGTCGCGATGCTGGGCGCGCAGGGGATCCTGTCGGCGGCGGACGCAGCAACGATTGCGGACGGGTTGACGGCGGTCGCGGCGGAATATGCGGCCAATGGTCCGCCCGACGACCTCGGCCTGGAAGACATTCACATGGCGACCGAGGCGCGGCTGGCCGAACTGATCGGGCCGGTCGCGGGGCGGCTGCACACTGCGCGGTCGCGGAACGACCAGGTCGCGACCGATTTCCGACTGTGGGTGCGCGATGCGATCGACCAAACAGATGCGGGATTGCAGGCCTTGCAGCAGGCGCTGGTGGGACGGGCCGAGGAACATGCCGGAACGGTGATGCCGGGCTTCACCCATTTGCAGAGCGCGCAGCCGGTGACTTTGGGTCATCACCTCATGGCCTATTACGAGATGTTTTCGCGCGACCGGTCGCGGTTTGCCGATGCGCGGGCCCGGATGAATCGTTCGCCATTGGGCGCGGCCGCGCTGGCGGGGACTGGGTTTGCAATCGACCGCGCGGCGACGGCGGCGGCGATGGGCTTCGATGGACCGACGGCGAACTCGCTCGACAGTGTGTCGGACCGTGATTTCGCGATCGAATATCTGACGGCGGCGGCGCAGGCTGCGCTGCATTTGTCGCGACTGGCGGAGGAATTCGTGATCTGGGCAAGCCAGCCGTTCGGATTCATCACCCTGCCCGATCAATGGTCGACCGGATCGTCGATCATGCCACAAAAGCGCAACCCCGACGCCGCCGAACTGGTGCGCGGGCATAGCGGGCGGATCATCGGCTGCCTGACCGCGCTGATGGTGACGATGAAGGGCCTGCCCCTCGCCTATTCGAAGGATATGCAGGACGACAAGCCGCCGGTGTTCGAGGCGCACGATCTGCTGGAACTGTCGCTGGCGGCGATGGCCGGAATGGTCGGCAGCGTGACGTTCCGTGCCGACCGGATGCGGGCGCTGGCCGAGAGCGGCTTTGCGACTGCGACCGACCTCGCCGACTGGCTGGTGCGCGAGGCCGACGTGCCCTTTCGCGAGGCGCACCATATCACCGGACGCGCCGTGAAAGCCGCCGAGGACCGCGCCTGCGGGCTAGCCGACCTTCCAATCGACGTCTTGCAGGACATCGATTCGCGGATCGACGCACGGGTGTTCGGGGTGCTGTCGGTCGATGCCTCGGTCGCCAGTCGCACCAGCCTGGGCGGCACCGCGCCGGTGCGGGTCAGGGACGCTGTCGCTGCGGCCCGCGCTTTGCTAGAGGACCGTCCATGAAAGCTGTCATTGTACTTGCCCTGATCGTCGCGCTGTCGGCCTGCGGATCACGCCAGCGCCTGAAACCCGAGCCCGGGACGAGCCTTCCGCCCAAACCGCTGGCGGCCCGGACCGTACGGACGCCCGAGGCATTGATGACGCCGACCAACCAAGCGCGACCGCAGCGGATCGACGAACTGCTGACCCATTCGGAGAAGCGCAAGACCGATCCATTCGACCTCCCCCCACCGGGCTGAATTTCATGAATCATTTCGATTATCGTAACGGCATCCTCCATTGCGAGGACGTGCCGCTGACCGACATTGCGCGCGATGTCGGCACCCCCGTCTATGTTTATTCGCGGGCCACGCTGGAACGCCACGCCCGGGTCTTTCAGGAGGCCGTGGCACAAGCCGGCAAGGTCGACGTCGCGTTCGCGGTGAAGGCCAATCCGAACCTTGCCGTGCTGCGAATCCTGGCGCGCGAGGGCATGGGGGCCGATGTCGTGTCGGGCGGTGAGCTGGAACGTGCGCTGGCGGCCGGCATGGCTCCCGCGCGAATCGTATTTTCAGGCGTCGGCAAGACCGGGGTCGAGCTGGCGCAAGGGCTGGATCGCCAGATCGGCCAGTTTAACATCGAATCGGAAGAAGAGGGCGTCGAGCTGGCGATGATCGCCGCTGCACGGGGGCTGGTTGCCGATGCCGTGCTGCGGGTCAATCCCGATGTCGATGCCGGGACCCACGCCAAGATTTCGACCGGCAAGGCCGAAAACAAGTTCGGCGTCCCCATCGGCCAGGCGGTCGGCATTTATGCGCGACTGGCGGATTTGCCCGGGCTGAACATGCGCGGCGTCGCGCTGCATATCGGATCGATGCTCGAAAACCTGGACCCGCTGGCGGCGGCATTCGAACGGATCGGCACGCTGGTCGAAGCGATCCGGGCCAATGGGCTGCACGTCAGCCATGTCGACCTGGGCGGGGGGCTGGGCGTTCCCTATCGACCGGGCGAAAACCCGCCGACTCCCGATGACTATGGCGCGATGGTGGCGCAGGTGACCAAGGGCTGGAACGTCACGCTGATGTTCGAACCGGGCCGTGTCATCGTCGGCAATGCGGGTGTCCTGCTGACCAGCGTGATCCGTGTGAAGCCGGGCGTCATGAATCCCTTCGTCATCGTGGACGCGGCAATGAACGATTTGGCGCGACCGGCGCTGTACGATGCTTATCACCATTTCGACCCGGTCGTGCAGACGGCCGAACGGATGACCGCCAACATCGTCGGCCCGGTCTGCGAAAGCGCCGATACTTTTGCGATGTCGCGTGAATGTGGCGCGGTCCGGACCGGCGACCTTGCCGTGTTTCGGACTGCGGGAGCCTATGGCGCCACGATGGCCAGCACCTACAACAGCCGCGCACTGGTGCCCGAAGTGCTGGTCGATGGCGGGCGCTACGTCATCGTTGCCGACCGGATTGCGGCAGCGACGATCATGGGCGCTGAGCGTGTTCCGGACTGGCTGGCCTGACCGGTTTGTCATGATGTCGCCGGCAACCTTCGTCAGCCACTTCGGGCGCCGCGCAGGAGCCGCACCCAGTTCAGAGCCTCAAGCCGAAACGCGGGCCGATGAACAGCATGGCGAGATACAGGGCAATCGTCAGCAGGCATCCGGACAACAGCGTCGGCCAAAACCCGATGCCATGCCGCAAGAGCCATGGGATCAGCAGGAA
The DNA here is from genome assembly GCF_025353885.1 of Sphingomonas sp. Taxonomy (GTDB): domain Bacteria; phylum Pseudomonadota; class Alphaproteobacteria; order Sphingomonadales; family Sphingomonadaceae; genus Sphingomonas_O. The sequence goes on from NZ_JANXNX010000023.1 coordinate 25,937, forward strand.
CATGGGCAGCGATGGAATGACATACCAGAACGTCGCCCCGGCATGGGCGGCCATGCGCGACGGGTCATGCGTATCGCGCCACAACCATATCATCCCGAGGATCGAAACCAGCGGCAGCGAGGCGACGAGCGCACCCGCTGCCGGGCTGCGCTTGGCGATTTCTGAGATGATCGCGATGATCGCGCCCGAAACCAGGGCTTTAATGGCAAGATAGAGCATTGCACTGCCTAAGCATTTTGCGCGACAACTTGCTACCGCTTGTCTTCTTGGGCAATCGGGGCGCGATGCCGATACCGCCGCCCCTGCACAGCCTCCCGATATTCGTTCGACTGTTCGGTCGTCCGGTTATCCTGATCGGGGAGGGCGAGGCCGCCGATGCCAAGCGCCGCGTGCTGGAGCGCGCCGGGGCCGTAGTGGTTACCCAAGGCTCTGCGCAACTGGCCATCGTCGCGGTTGATGACGATGCCGAAGCCGAGGCTGCCGTCGCCAGCCTGAGGGCGCGCGGTATCCTCGTCAACGCGGTCGATCGGCCTGCGCTGTGTGATTTCACCTTGCCGGCGATCGTCGATCGCGACCCGGTGCTGATAGCGGTCGGCACCGGGGGCGCATCGGCGGGCCTCGCCAAGATCCTGCGCCAGCGGATCGAGGTGATGCTGCCACCGTCGGTCGGGCCGCTTGCCAGCGCCTTGTTTGCGGCGCGCGCGGCCATAAAGGCGCGCTGGCCCGACGGCGGGCAGCGCAGGCGCGCGCTCGATGCCGCACTGGCACCGGGCGGGATGCTCGACCCGGTTGCGGGCACACACGATGTCGGGGCCTGGCTGCAATCGGGCAACGCGACTGGCGACCGCACGGTGGCCCTTGCCTTGTCCACCGGCGATCCCGATGATTTGACGCTCAAACAGGCGCGTTTGCTGGGGGAGGCCGACCGCGTCTATGCGACGTCCGATGTACCGCCCGCCATTCTTGCCCGTGCCCGCGCCGATGCCGTACGCATCACCGGCACCGTGCCCGCGCGACCGGGTTCGGGCTTGACCCTCGCTATCAGGATGGGGACTTCATGAGTGCACGCAACTACGTCGTTAATGGATGCAATGCCGCGGCCGTCGGGCTGGACGAAGCCACCGCGGCGATGGGAACCGCCGACCTGGTCTGGGTTCACCTCGATGGCAACGATCCAAAATCGCACGACTGGCTGAATGCCCAAGGGCTGCCCAACATCGTCGTCAATGCGCTGGTCGCTACCGAAACCCGCCCACGCACCGACCTGGTCGAGAACGGCGCCATCCTGAACATGCGTGGCCCCGATCTTGAGGCTACCAGTTTTCCCGACATGCTCGCCTCGGTCCGCATCTGGGCGACGCATGGCCGGATTATCTCGCTGACGATGCGCGACCTGCTGGCGCTCGAGACGCTGGACGAGGACATCATGGCGGGCAAGATCCTCGATCCCGGCGACCTGGTGTGCGTGCTGGCGACCGCCATCACCGCCGAGCTTGATCCCGATGTTGCCGAGCTTGGCGATGTGCTCGACGATTGCGAAGAGATGTTCGACGCCCAAAACGCCTTTACGATGCGCCGCACCATTGCGCGGACGCGGGCCAAGGCGATCGCCTATCGCCGGTTCGTCGCGCCGCAGCGGCAGGCGCTGGAAAAGCTTGCCCGGATCGAGGCCGAATGGCTGACCGACGACGATCGCGCGCATCTGGGCGAGGCGGCCGACCGGGCGGCGCGCATGGCCGAGGAGCTGGAGCAGATTCGCGAACGATCGGCGTTGATGCATGAGCAACTGACCGACCTGCGCGCCGAACTCATCGACACGCGCAGCCTGGTCATCTCGGTCGTGGCGCTGGTGTTTCTGCCGCTGACCTTCCTGACCGGATTGCTGGGCATGAACGTCGATGGCATCCCCTATGCACACGAACCATGGGCGTTTGCGGCCGTGTGCGGGGTGTCGGCGGCACTGGCGATCGGGGTCGCGGCCTATTTCATCCGCGCCAAGTGGTTTCGCTGAGCGCCTGAAACTGTTGCTGGAGGGCCCGGTGCGCGGCTTCGGCTTCGGCCAGTTCGGCACGGACTTCGCTCAGTTCGACGGCGCGATGGGCGATACGCGCGTCGAGGGCGGCATTGGCGCGGCGCAGGCCTTCCAATGTGCGGGCGCGGTCGAGCAGCCGTTCTATGCGCGCGCCCAGCATGTCGAAATCAAAGGGTTTCACCACATGATCGTCGGCACCCCCGGTCAGCGCGTCGATGGCCGCGCCGGGGTCGCTGCGCGCGGTGATCATCAACACCGGCAAGTAACGGGTGATCGGCGAAGCACGAATTTCGCCGAGGACGGAAATACCTGACATCAACGGCATCGTCATATCGAGGATCATCAGGTCGAAGCGCCGTGCCTGGATCATGTCGAGCGCGGCAAGCGGGTCGGCAACCAGCACCGTCGCATAGCCCATCCGCGTCAGGCGCAGGCCCATGACCGACAGGTTGGTGCGGCTGTCATCGACGACGATGATCTCTCCACGACCGGACGCTGAAACCAGGGGAGCGGCAAGAAATGTGTCCATGCGATAATCATAGGACAAACTGGTTAACGCGGCGTTGACCTAACCACTGTTGCGGAGCGCCGTTGCGATGGCGTTGATCGAAAGCTGAATACCCTCGGCAACGCGCGTGTCCTGTTCGCCCGCGCGATGCCGCTTCAGCAGTTCAATCTGGAGCAGATTGAGCGGTTCGATATAGGGCGTACGCAGCCGGATCGAGGCGTCGAGAGAGGGATTTGCCTCCAGCAGGCGGGACTGACAGGTGATCGCCAACAGGCAGTCGTGCGCCTTTTCCCAGCCATCGCGGATCGTAGCGAAGGTCGACGTCGCCATCGCCTGGTCCTGCACCAGCGCTGCATAGCGCGCGGCGATGTTCATGTCCGACTTGGCGAGCACCATCTCCATATTGGCAAGCACCGATTGCAGGAACGGCCAGCCTTGCGCCATTTCCTTCAGCAACCCCTTGTCGGCAAACCCGTCGAGGGCATGGCCGACGCCGTACCAGCCGGGCAGCATGACGCGCGCCTGTGCCCAGCTGAACACCCAGGGGATCGCACGGAGGTCCTCGATCCGGTCGGATTTGGTACGACTGGCGGGTCGCGAACCAATCTTCAGCGTGGCGATTTCGGCAATCGGGGTCATCTGGTGAAAGAAGGTGCGGAAATCGGGCGTCTCGTACACCAGCGCGCGATAGGCGTTGAAGGATGCTGTCGAAATCTGGTCCATCGCATCGGCAAAACGTTTGGCATCCGCCGGTGGCAGCACTTCGGGTTCGAGGCTGGCGAGCAGAGTGGCTGCTGCCATCGCCTCCAAATTGACCGCCGCACTTTCGCGCGAACCGTATTTGGCGGCTATCACCTCGCCCTGTTCGGTGATGCGGATCCGGCCGCGCACAGTGCCGGGGGGCTGGGCGCGGATTGCGGCAAAGGACGAGCCCCCGCCGCGCCCGACCGCGCCTCCGCGCCCGTGGAACAATTGCATCGCGGTGCCAGCCCGTTCGAACACGGGGGCGAGCGCGAGGCTGGCCTGGAACAGGCTCCAGGTCGAGGTCAGATAGCCGCCGTCCTTGTTGCTATCCGAATAGCCGACCATAACTTCCTGATGCCCGCGCGTGACCGCCAGCGCCGCCATCTCGGGGATCGCAAAGAAGTCGGCCATGATCGCGGGGCCCGCCTCCAGGTCGGCGATGGTTTCGAACAGCGGCACGACGCTAACCGTCGCGGCGGGTGTTGCACCCGGGGTGTAGAGGCCGGCCTCCTTCAGCAAGACATAAACTTCAAGCAGGTCGGAGACGCTGTCGGCTTTCGAGATGATCGCGCGGACGATGGCCTCGTCGCCATAGCGCGCCTTTGCCGAGGCGGCGGCCTTGAAAATCGCGACCTCCTTCGTGGTTTCCTCGCCATAGTGCAGTTGCGGCCCCGACAGCGGGCGCGGGCTGGCGAGTTCGCGCCGGAGCAGAGCGACCCGCGCGGCTTCGTCGAGCGCCAGGTAATCGGGTTCGGCCGCCGCGACCTTCAGCAATTCGGCCACGACGCGTTCGTGGACGTCGCTGTTCTGGCGCAGGTCGAGCGTAGCGAGGTGAAAGCCGAAAATATCGACCGCACGGATCAGCCGACCGAGCGCGCCTCCGGTCGACAGGGGACCGCCCGCCAGCGCCTTGGCCAACGCGCGCAGGTCGACCCGGAACGACTGCGGATCAGGATAGGGGGCGCCCGAAAGCGACGATCTGCGTGGGGGTGGCTTGCCGACGATGGTTTCGAACGTCGCGCACAGCCGCGCATAAATACCCGCAACCGCGCGGCGATAGGGTTCATCGGCGCGCGTGGCGGAAATGTCGCCACTGGCCTCGGCAAGCGCGATCACGCTGGCATCGACCGTAGCAAGCTCGGTCGAGATCGAAAGCTCGGCCCCGAGCGCGTGGATGGCATCGAGATAGGCGGTCAGCACGGTTTCCGACGACCGTCCGATGGCGAGTTCCAGCGAAGCGGCGACGACATTGGGATTGCCGTCGCGGTCACCGCCGATCCAGCTGCCGACGCGCAGGAACGATGCTGCCCGTTGCCCCAACGCGCGGTCCCACCGGGCGTAAAGTGCCGGGAGCGTCGGTACGAAAACTTCGCGTAGCCACGCGAGCGCATTCTCGACCTCATCGGCGACATACAGGCGTTCGCGGCGAAGCGGACGAGTTTCCCACAACAAGGCAATCTGGCGGGAGATGGCGGCCTCGACCTCGTCACCGTCGACCGTTTCGACCAACCCGGCATCGCGCAGCAGCATCAGTTCGGCGATACGATTGCGATGGTCGATCATCGACTTGCGGCGCACTTCGGTCGGGTGTGCAGTCAGCACCGGCATGACCAGCGCATTCTCGAGCATCGTTGCGACCTTGTCCGCGCCGACGCCATCCTGAGCAAGGCGCGCAAGAACGTGCGCGACATCGGCACCCTCCTCGATCGCGACACCCTGGCGATCCTCCGCGAGGTTGGCGAGCATCGAGAACAGCATAAACCCACGCACGAAGTTCAGCGTGTCGTCCAGCGACAGGGCGTCCAAACCATTGTCGACCTGCTCGGCACCGACCAGCCCGCGATGGCGGTCGACCGACGCCGACCGGATATATTCGATGCGCCTGAACAGCGCCTCTCCACCAAAGCTGCGGATGACGTCGCCGAGCAAGCGCCCCAAAAAGCGGATGTCGGGATTTTGGGTGATCGGTGCAAGAGAGGCCATAATCCGATGCTGCACTGCGGGAGGGAGCCGGTCAACCGTTGGGCCAACATCATTTGCTTTAGGGTCCAGTCTGTTCCAACGCATCGGTGCGGCATTTCATCGCACCGTGCCCCTGCCCCGGTTGCTTCGCTGCCGGACAGGCCGCACGACAAACTATTAACCTTGTTCGCAATTTTCAGGACCTTCCCGCAAACCATGTATATCCCCAAGTTCCTGAGATTTGCGTCGCACGACATGGCCATCGACCTCGGCACGGTGAACACCGTCGTATATGTCCGCGACAAGGGCATCGTGCTGAACGAACCGTCCGTGGTCGCTATTGAAACGCGCAACGGCGTCCGGCGCGTGAAGGTGGTCGGTAACGACGCCAAGCTGATGATGGGCAAGACCCCCGACGATATCGAGGCGATCCGCCCGATGCGCGATGGCGTCATTGCCGACATCGACATCGCCGAGGAGATGATCAAGCATTTCATCGACAAGGCGCTGGGAGGCCCGGCGACCTTCCCGCGTCGTCATGAGGTCGTGATCTGCGTGCCATCGGGGTCGACCAAGGTCGAACGCCGCGCGATTCGCGATGCGGCTTCGAATGCAGGTGCCAGCCGCGTCTTCCTGATCGAGGAGCCGATGGCCGCAGCCATTGGAGCAGGGCTGCCCGTTACTGAGCCAATCGGCGCGATGGTCGTCGACATCGGCGGCGGCACGACCGAGGTCGCGGTGCTGTCGTTGCGCGGCCTGGCCTATAGCAATTCGGTGCGCGTCGGTGGTGACAAACTGGACGATGCGATCACATCGTTCATTCGCCGCAAGCACAATCTGATGATCGGCGAAGCGACGGCAGAACGCGTCAAGCACGCCATCGGCAGCGCCCTGATGCCCGAGGGGCCGGGCGCGACCATGAACGTGCGCGGTCGCGACTTGATGACCGGACGCCCGACGGAGATAACCATCACGCAGGCCGACATTGCCGAGGCGATTGCCGAACCGGTCAGCCAGATCATCTGGGCGGTCCGCAAGGCGCTGGAACATACCGCCCCCGAACTTGCCGCCGATATTGTCGACCAAGGTATCGTCCTGACCGGCGGCGGCGCGTTGCTGGGTCATATCGACGAGGTCATTGCAGATGCGACGGGATTGCCCGTCGTGGTCGCGGAGGACGCGCTGATCTGCGTGGCGCGCGGTGCTGGACTTGCGCTTGAAGACCAGGCTTACAAGGGTGTACTGACCCCTGCCTGACGACCGGTTTTGAGGAAAATGTCATGCTCACCGTCCACCACCTGAACGAATCTCGATCGCAGCGAATTCTCTGGCTGCTCGAGGAACTCGGGCTCCCCTACGACATCAAATTCTATGAGCGCGACGCGACCACGCGACTCGCTCCACCAGCGTTGAAGGCGGTCCATCCGCTCGGCAAGTCGCCCGTCATCACCGACAAGGGCGCGACCATCATCGAATCGGGCGCCATCGTCGAATACATCCTTCGCACCTATGGCGAGGGGCGCTTGCAGCCTTCCGGGGACAGCGCGGATTACACGTCATACGTCGAATGGCTCCACTATGCCGAAGGATCGGCGATCCTGCCGCTGATCCTGAAACTCTACACCGACAGGCTTGGCGAAGGCGGTGCCCCACTCCAGCCCCGCATCAACAGCGAGATCACCAATCATCTCGGATATATCGAGAGCGCGCTGGCGGGTCGTGATTATCTGCTGGGCAGCGATCTGACCGGAGCCGACATTCAGGTCAGCTTTGTCGGTGAGCTTGCCGGCGCATTCGGACAGCGCAAAAACCATGCGAACATCGATGCCTGGGTGAACCGGTTTCAGGCGCGGCCAGCTTACCAACGCGCCCTTCAGAGAGGTGGGCCCTACTCGTTTGCGAACTAGGCCAGCAGCTCGATGTCCCAATAAAGCCAGTCTCGCCAGCTCTGGTGCAAATAGTTGGGCGGAAAGCTTTTTCCGTGATCCTGCAACTGCCAGCTGGTCGGGCGGATCGGCGCGATGTGGAGAGGCATCTTGGCCTCCTTCGGCGTCCGTCCGCCCTTTTTCAGGTTGCAGGGCGAACAGGCGGTGGCGACATTTTCCCAGGTCGTGCGGCCACCTTGGGCCCGCGGGATCACGTGGTCGAAGGTCAATTCTGTGCAGACGCCGCAATACTGGCATTGAAAACGATCGCGCAGGAACAGATTGAACCGCGTGAACGCCGGATAGGCCGATGGGCGCACATATGATTTCAGCGCAATGACCGACGGCAGTTTGATCGAATGATTGGGCGACCGGACCTCGCGCTGGTAATGATCGACGATGTCCACCCGGTCGAGGAACACCGCCTTTACCGCAGTTTGCCACGGCCAGACGCTGAGCGGATAATAGCTGAGCGGCGTGTAGTCGGCGTTCAGGACAAGCGCCGGGCAACCATCAGGATGGCGGATTAGATCGGGATGATACATGAGAAACGCCTGTCCCCCTGCCTTCGTTACGCCGCTGTCTTGACCGCCCTTTAAGGCGATTTGCATGACGATGCCATGACAGCACAGGCAATGACTCGCGGTCAACCGTCGATTTGCGCGAAACTGCTAACCTCGGCCATTGGATTTCGCTATCGGAGTGCCTAGATATGCTTCATGTCAACTTTCCTCGTCGTCCTCATCGCGCTGGCCATGGCGGCCACGGTCTTTTTTCTGGTCAAGGGCGTCGTGACGTTCCTGAAAACTACCGAAGCTGACTTGCGGGCGGGTCCCGATGGCCCCAGCGTGTCTAGCCGTCAGCAGAACAAGATGATGTCGGCGCGCATCGGCTTTCAGGCGGTGGCCGTCCTGCTGGTCGCCTTGCTGCTGCTGATGTCGCGCCACGGCTGATCGAGCTTGGTAAAGCTCAATAAGATCTACACCCGGACTGGCGACGACGGCACGACCGGACTGGTCGACGGTAGCCGCATCGCCAAGGACGCAGCCCGCATGGCGGCAATTGGCGATGTCGATGAAACCAACAGCCTGATTGGCGGGGCGGCCGTCCATGCCGATGGCGTGATGCTGGAGCACTTGCGGATGATTCAGAACGACATGTTCGATCTGGGAGCCGATCTTGCGACGCCAGGCAGTAATTTCGAACCTGGCGCAAAGACATTGCGAACCGTTGCTCGGCAGGTTGACCGGCTTGAGCAGGAAATCGACGCGATGAACGTTGCGCTTTTGCCGTTGCGCAGTTTCATCCTGCCGGGCGGATCGTCGCTGGCGGCGAACCTTCACGTTGCTCGCGCCACCGCCCGGCGCGCCGAACGGTCGGCGATCACGGCGAACGCACATGCCGCCCTAAATCCCTTGGCGTTACGGTATCTGAACCGGCTGTCGGACTGGCTGTTCGTCGCCGCGCGCGTAGCAAATGCCGATGGCCGCGACGATATTATGTGGGTGCCGGGCGCCTCGCGTTGAGTTAGAGGAACTAAAGGGAAACGAAAGCGCTTTTCCTTTCGGTGTCGGGCACGAACGGCACGTCACGGGGCTTACATCAGCGATGGCGACAATCTTTCACGGCGAATCATGCGATCAGGATGAAACGGCGGACCCGCTCGCCGAACTGTTCGCTACGACCCGTGCGCGGACGATGGCGCTGGCCGAAACCCTGTCGGATGCCGATGCGACGATCCAGTCAATGCCTGATGCATCCCCCGCCAAATGGCATATGGCGCACACCACTTGGTTCCTGGAAACCTTTGTCCTGCGCGATTATGTCCATGCCTATGCGCCGTTCGACGCATCATATCATTTCCTGTTCAACAGCTATTACGAGGAGGAAGGAGAACGCCATTCGCGCGCCCGTCGGGGCATGATCACGCGACCAACGCTCGACGAAATCCGCGCCTATCGTCATCACGTCGACCAGGCGGTCGGCACGGTCTTTGCCACGTTGCCACAACCGGCGCGCGACCTGATCGAACTGGGTTGTCATCACGAGGCGCAACATCAGGAACTGATGCTGACCGACATGCTGCACCTGTTCGCGCAAAACCCGACCGACCCGGCGGTGTGGGATCACCCCCGCAATATCCCTGCGCCCGTCCCCGATCAAATCCGCTGGATCGCGGGCCAGCAAGGCGCGGTCGAGATCGGTCACGATGACAATGGTTTTGCATTTGATTGTGAGGGGCCGCGCCACACCGTCTGGTTGCATCGCCATGCGCTCGCCGACCGGCTGATCACCAACCACGAATGGCAGGCGTTCATCGAGGACGGCGGTTATGCCCGTCCCGAACTATGGCTGTCGAACGGTTGGGCCTGGCTCCAGGCAGAAGCGATCGCCGCCCCGCTGTACTGGCGCAAAACCGATACGGGTTGGCGTGCATTTGCCCTCGACGGTGTTCATCCGCTCCATCCCGCTGCTCCGGTCGCGCACATCAGCCATTACGAGGCCGACGCATTTGCCCGCTGGGCCGGGGCGCGGCTGCCCACCGAGGCCGAGTGGGAGAGTGCGGCACAATCATGTGATTCAACGGCGGGTAACCAGCTCGACGTAACAGGCCCTGTGCGGCCCCGTGCCGCCGCGCGGGGCGACGGACTGCGCCAGATGTTCGGCGACGTCTGGCAATGGACCGGATCGGCGTTCCTGCCCTATCCGGGTTTTGTCGTTGCTGAGGGTGCGGTCGGCGAATATAATGGCAAGTTCATGAGCAACCAGATGGTCCTGCGCGGTGCGAGCTGTGCCACGCCCCGAGGTTCGGCCCGTGCCAGCACGCGAAACTTTTTCCCGGCCGAGGCACGCTGGCAATTTTCGGGGTTGCGCCTGGCCAGGAACCTTTAAGATGCTGCTTCACGAGACTCCCGACATAGCGGTCAATGCCGCTTTTCGCAGCGATGTGCTGGCGGGTTTTGCGGCCCGGCCGCGTGCGATCCCCGCCCGGTGGTTCTATGATCGCACGGGATCCGAATTGTTCGAGGCGGTTACCGGGTTGCCCGAATACTACCCGACGCGCGTCGAAACCGCGCTGCTGGCAAAACATGGCGGCGATGTCGCACGGATCGCAGGGCCCGGGCGCGCGGTTGTTGAATTTGGTTCCGGATCCTCGGTCAAGACGCCGCATCTGCTGCGCGCGGTTGCCCCCGCCGCCTATGTTCCGATCGACATTTCGGGCGACTTTCTGCGGTCGTCCTCCGCTGAACTCGCAAAGGGATATCCCGGGCTGTCCGTGCTTCCCGTCGAAGCCGATTTCATGCACCCTTTCACGCTGCCAGACGCGATCACCGACGCGCCGAAGTTGGGTTTTTTCCCGGGCTCGACCATCGGCAACATGATCGCGCGGTCCAGCGTCGACCTGTTGCGGACAATGCGCGAGACACTCGGCACCGGCGCGATGCTGTTGATCGGCATGGATCGGGTAAAGAGCGAAGCAATCCTGACCGCTGCCTACGACGATGCCGCGGGCGTGACCGCGCGGTTCAATCTCAACTTGCTCGTTCGCATCAATCGCGAGCTGGACGGTACAATTCCAACCGAGGTGTTCCGGCATCGGGCACTCTGGAACGACCACTACGCGCGGATCGAGATGCATCTGGAAGCATTGCGCGACATCACCTTTACAATCGATGGCCAGTCGTTCGAAATGGCGGCGGGCGAGACGATCCACACTGAGAACAGCCATAAATACGGCCCTCGCGATGCCCGGTTGCTGCTCCGTTCGGGCGGGTGGTCGCCGGTCGCCGAATGGACCGACGCGGATGACCAGTTCGCGCTGATCCTTGCCGAGGCGC
>NZ_JANXNX010000052.1 GCF_025353885.1 Sphingomonas sp.
GACGGCGAAATGCGGCCGTCGAGATCGTAGCGGCCGCTGCGCGCGGTCAGGGCGAGCGCCGCGATCCCCGCACCCGATGCGTCGGCGGTCAGGCTGCCGTGCCAGTCGGTCCAGCTGCCCTGCCCGCCCAGCCGGAGCTTCACGGGGCGCGGCGTCCCGATGATCGCTCCGAACACACCGCCAGCCGGCGCGTTCAAGGCGGCTCCAACGTCGAACTTGTTACGATCGGGTTCGGCATCGAGCCGGAAAGCGAGTTGGTCGCCCGCGGCGCGCGCATCCAGCGCAACCATCGCCCGGCCATTGCGAATGTCTGCCTTGCCCGACAAGGTGCCGGTACGCGACTTGCCCGACACGCGGTCGCCGATGGTCAGCCGCGTGATTTCCAGTCGGCCAATGCGAATGTCGAAACCGGGGAGAATCGGTCCCTTAGTGCCCGTGGGCTTCAGGTTGGGTAATCGATGCAGGGTGGCGGTCGGCGCGGTCAGGAGGGTAATGTCCAGCCGGTTTGAAACATAGGCAAACGGCGACCAGTCGAGCGCGACGTCGCCACTTTCGAAAAACACGCCCGTGCTGTCGGACACGCGGACGTCATGGAGGTTGGCCCGGCCATAGATCGACCCGTCGATCCGCCCGACCTTGAAACGCAGGCCCGACGTCGGTGCGATCGCAGCAATGCGGTCGGTTATAAAGCGGTGCCCAATGCTGGTGTCGGCCAACCAGAAGGCCGCGCCAATGACCAGCACCAGCGCCAGCAATCCGCCACAGATCCACTTCAGCCACTTCAAAACGCCTGTCCCAGCGAGACATAAACCGCGATCGGCGTTTCACCCGGTCGCCGGGCGAGCGGCGTGCCGACATCGATGCGGATGGGGCCGAAGTTCGAGTAATAACGCAGGCCCACACCCGCACCCAGTCGCAGGCCCGTCAACTTTGGATAGGCGGTGGGAAAGATGTTACCGCCGTCCAGAAAAGGCACGATCCCAAAATTGCCGCCGAATTGCGAGGGCCTGATGCGCGCCTCCAGCGAGAATTCGGCCAGGCTGCGACCGCCGATCGGTTGATCGAGCACGTTGCGCGGGCCGATCTGCTGATAGCTATAGCCACGCACCGAGCCACCGCCGCCCGAATAGAACAGCCGCGACGGGGCGATATCCTCTCGCGACGCTCCCGCAATCCCGCCCACACGGACCCGCCCGGCCAGCACAAGCCGCTTGCCGAAGGGCTGGTAATAGCTGCCGTCCAGCTGCACGCGAGCATATCCGAACGTCCCCCCCTGCAATGACAGTTCGGGCGAAACCCTGCCAGCCAGCCGGAACCCACGCGTCGGGTTCAACAGGTCGTCCGAGCCGTCATAGGCCAGCGTCCCCGGCAGCGCGCCGATGAGGAAAGTGCGGCGCTGGGCGATCCCGACCGTCGGCACAAAGTCACGTTCATTGGAGGCGATGAGCTCAAAGCCGAAACTGTAGGTCCATTTCTTTTGCCAGATGATATTCGTCTGCCGCTCCAGGTTCGCGCCGACCTCGATGGTATTTGCGTCATAGGCGGCAAGGTTCGAATGACTCACGATGGCGCGGCCGTTTAGGACCACGTCGCGGCGTTGGAAATTACCCATGCGCAACGTTGCGCCGAGCAACTGTTCCTTCGTGCCCGCAACCCCGCGAAACGTCACCGCGCCCTCGGGCTTGATCAGGTTGCGGTGCTGCCAGCTTGCTTCGACGCGAAAGCCCTCGCCTGTGCCATAGCCGATTTCGCCCGCGACCGTCCGCTTCGGTGCGGGCTCCATCGTCGTTGAAATATCGACGGTGTCGGTGCCGACGGCAACCGGTTCCAGGATTACCGACGAGATGAGCCCGGTCGCGATCAATCCCCGGCGCAAATCATCGACCATCGCCTGGTCATAGGTCTGCCCGGGTCGGAAACGCGCAATCGTCTGGACGTGTCTGGGGCCGAACGGCGGTTTTTTTCCGGCGACCCGGATTGCCCCGAACTTGCGTTCGGTGCCGGGGTCTACCGTCAGCGCCAGCGTGGCAACGCGGGTCTCATGATCGACGACGACTTCAGACTCGGCAACCTTGGCAAAGGGAAAGCCCTCCCTCCCCAGCTTCTCGCGCAATGCCGCTTCGCCCGCGACGACGGTATCGGCATCGACCGGCGTGTCGACCTTCACGCCAAAGGCATCGCGCAGGCCGTCTGCCTTGCCATCAGTCGTGCCGAGCCCTGCGAGTTGCACCTCTGAAAAGCGATAGAGCGGCCCCGGATCGACCGTCAGCTTAACCGCCAACCGATCCCCGGCCGGCGCCACCGAAGTGTCGATGTCCGCATCGTAATAGCCCGCCGAACGCAACAAGGTGGACAGGAGTTCGGCATCGTCTCGCGCGCGACGGTCGATTTGGGCAACATTGGCGCGCTTCGATTGACCGGATTTCAAGACCGACAGCGCATCGAACCGGCTCTCGACCGCTCCCCCAATGCCCTCCAGCCCCACGACCGTGACGGCATAGCGCTGGTCGTCGCCCACTTCGGTGGTCTGAGCCGCACTCACCGGCGCATCGCCCTCGACCGCGTCCTTGGTGTTCAAGTCGGGCCATGGGATACCCAAATCCGGCAGCGGCGCCATCGGGGAATTCGGATCGAGCGCAAGAGTTTCCTGCGCAAAGGCAGGTCGACCGGCAACGACAAGCAGGGCCGCAACCGCGAGAAACGCTGCGCGCTGCGGCAAACGAACACCAAACATGGTGGCCGAACTAACGGCTTAAATGCGCCACCGCCATTGCTTTCGTAAAGGTCAGTGAATTGTGCCAACGGCTGCCGGGCCGGACAGTACCGCGATGAGCCGCTCGATCTGCCGCCAGCGACAGAATGCGACGACATTTCCCCGGTCGCGGCTGTCCTCGGCGCGCGTCGCCGCCTCGAACCCGGCATCGTCGCCGAATGCCAGGATCAAGGCATCGGCGTCGACCACGGTCTGGCGGTCGGCAACATAGGGATTCGTCATTGGGCTTCCTGATTTTCTGCTGTTCGTTCCCTATAACCGGTTGGTTCTGCCAAATGGCGCATCAGGGTGGTGAACAGTTGGTTGACCATCTAGTTGGTAGGTCTGGCTAGTTGGTAGGTCTGGCAAGCTGGTAGGTCTGACTGGCGATCCGGGCCCGGCTGTGGCAAGGAGCGCCATGGCTCAATCTCCTACAAATACGCGAAGCGGCGGAATATTCATTGCCATCGGTGCGTTCGCCGGTGTGTTTACCGGACGGCACTTCGGCCAGCCGACGATCGGCTTTATCGCCGGGCTGGCGCTGGGCGGATTGCTCGCCCTGCTTCTTTGGTTGAAGGACCGCCGCTGACTATCGCAGCTTGCGCCCGACCCATATGACGCGGCCGATCAATTCGATCTTGCTGAGGTCGCAGTCGGGCCAGCTCGGATAGGCGATGTTGTCGCTCTTGATCGTCACGCTGCGAGACACCGGATTGATTGCCAGCCGCTTCACGTTCAGGGCATCGTCGATCCGCAGGACATAAATCCCGTCGCGCAACCGGTCGGCCCCATCCGACCGATCGACCAGGATATCGTCGCCAGCGGCCAGCGATGGCACCATCGAATCTCCCTCAACCTGGATGACCGAGACCGAGGCCGGGTTCGCTGTCACCGTCCGCAGCCATTTCGCATCGAAGCCGATCTGGCCGGAGACGCTGTCCGAATCGAGCAACGACCCCGGACCTGCCGACGCCTGCGCAGCGATCTTGGGAATGGCGATCAGGTGGCTTGCCCCGCGGGTGCGCGCAGTGGCGGCGGTCGTTGGCAAGATGGCCGGACCGCCAAGCAATGATTCATCGACGCCGAAATATCGTGAAAGCGTTCGCCGATCATCTTCGTCGAGCTTTTTCGGAACACCCCGGCGGATGTATTGCTGCACATAAGCGGCGTTGCGTCCGATCAGCCGCGACAGCGACACATAGTCCTCGCCCCGCTCTCGGATAAGCCTGTCAAGGGTTTCGCGGGCATCAACCATTAAACGCACTTACCAATAGGAAAAGTCCTAGACAAGTAGGAAAATGCCGATGAGATAGGGAAATACCTATTCACGGAGTCGGGGAGTCTTCAAATGCACTTGTTGCGAGAAATCGAAGTTCATTTACGGCGGACGGGCATGGCGCCGACGCGGTTCGGTCGCGAATCGGTGCGCGATCCCCGCCTGGTCCACGACATGAAACGGGGCCGGGAGCCCGGTCGGGCTATGATCGCGCGCGTCCTAGCGTTCATCGAGTCACGCAAGTGAGCCGCGATGCCAGCAGCCGCCTGATCCGTGCCTTGGCCGTTTATTTCGGGTCGATGTCGGCGGTCGATCACCGGACGACGAAATGGTCGAGCGCGACGTTCACGGGCAGCCGCCACTTGATCTGGTTCAAGCCCGATCAGCAAGCCGACCTGGATGAACTATTGAAAAACCTGCCCGAGGTCGATCTGCCGATGCCCGGACATTTCGTCGCCGATATTGAAGTCGCCGAACGGCATGATCATGCCGATGGCGCACGTATCGGACTGCGCGCGCTGACGATTGCCGAAGCCTAGCGTGAAACGAACTTTTTCAGCGTGCCGAGCGCCTGGCGCATGTTCTCGTCGTCGCCATTCCGGACCGGAGGGGAATCCGGGGCGGGCAGTTGTTCATTGTCATGGACGATCCAGTCCTTCGACAATGCCAGTGGCGCTGCAACCGAATTCGGCGAATCCGGGCCGGGATCGTTCGCCGCGCGTCGAGCCAGGCCCGATTCAAGTCGACGGATAAGCGCCTGGATCGAAGTGTCGCCATCGTCCGGTTCGTCGGAGGGTGGCAAATCGAACTCTGCAACGCTCAGGGGCGCTTCCAGCACGGGCTCGGGTTCGGTTTTAACTTCAAGAACAGGCAGCCATTCGCTTTGGCGGCGCGGTTCGATCGGAGCCTCGGGTTCGGCTTCAGGTTCGACCTTGCGCAAATCGGAAATCGCCTCGTCCGACATCAGCGGCGCGCCAAGTTCGGCAGGCGCAAAGATCGGGCGGCGGCGTCCTTCGAACTTCACGGGCTCATCGATGGTGGCAGCGCCATCATCGGACCATAGTTTTGGCGCGGTGTGTGCTTTCACCAATTTCTCGACATTGGACAGCGCCAGCCACAACAGGCTGCCAACCACACCAAATGCCAGCCCGGCGGCAAGCACGCGCGCCGTCATGCCCAGCGGGGGTGCGGCAAATGACAGGATCGTCGGCAATCCACTTTGCGCGACGGTCCGGTCGAACAGCCATGAGGGGATGGCAATCACCAGGATCGCCGCCGCAGTTGCGAACATGCCGGCCACCACCGGTGCCAGGGGCGTGCGTGCCGCGCGTCGTGATAATGTCGCCATGGTCATCGATCCTGTTGCTGCCGGTTTGAGGCGAGCTTTTGATAAACCGGTTGGTAACGTGAAATGTTTGACGACCAGTTACGTTCGCGTTCGACAAATTTCCGGGCCATTGCACGCCGTGCGTCCCAATGCGGGCGATCGGCGAAAATTGCGGCCAATGACGTGGCGATCGCGGCCGGGTCATCGGGCGCGAACAGGGTTCCGGTCACGCCATCTTCGATCAGTTCGCGATGCCCACCGACGTCGGAGGCCGCCACCAGTCTGCCCTGCGCCATCGCCTCCAGCGGTTTCAGCGGCGTGACCAGATCGGTCAGCCGCATCTTTTTGCGCGGATAAGCCAGCACGTCGATCAGGCTGTAATAGCGTTCGACCTGATCGTGCGGCACGCGTCCGACAAAACATATGCTGTCGGCGACCGGCGACGCTGCGGCCTGGGCGTGGAGCGCGGCCTCCATCGGACCGCCGCCGACCAGCAGCAGTTTTGCGCTCGGTCGCACGGCAACCAGCGCAGGCATCGCAGCGATCAGGTCGTCCAGCCCCTCATAGTCGTAATAGCTCCCGATGAAGCCGACGACATCGGCCCCTGCCAGCCCCAGACGACGGACCAGCGCCGGGTCGGGCTTTACCGGCTTTCCGAACATCCCCAGGTCAACGCCGTTGGGTGACACCATGATCTTGTCCGGCGCAATCCCGCGCGCAATCAGGTCGCCGCGCAACCCCTCGCAGATCACTGCCACCGCATCGGCGCGCCGCACGGCCAGCGTCTCCAATCCCCGGATCGCGCGATACCGCAGCGACCCCTGACGGTCAGCGCCATTGCCGACCGCCGCATCTTCCCAGAAGGCGCGAATTTCATAAAGCAGCGGCAACTGCCGTCGTTTTGCCACGCGCAACGCCGCCATCGCATCGAGGACGGGCGAGTGGGCGTGCAATATGTCGGGCCTGAAGGCGTCGACCACATCGTCGATGCGCCCGGCAAAGGCCGAAATCTCTCCCAGCTCGCGCAGGAATTTACGATGTGTGGCAACCGGTGGCGTCCGGTCGAAGGTCAACCCATCATACACACCGGCGGGCGCCTGGTCCTCTTGCCGCAAACCGGTCACCCCGCGCACGATCAGTCCGCTCGCCCCTTGCGCCTTCATGATGGCGCGCGTGCGGAAAGTATAGCCGCTGTGCAATGGCAGGCTGTGATCGAGAATGTGAAGGATGCGCATATTCATTCGCTTTGGCACAATGGGCTTAATGCCGCGTCAACTGCAATGTTCTAGGGGCGGGAAGCAATGATCGACAATTTCTCCCTTGGCCTGACCCATGCGCTGCTGTTGTATGCCGCGTGGAAGCTGATGGCGCGACCCGACCTCGACGGCGAAAACAACCCCGACGCCACCGAACGCCCGCGCGGTTGGGGCCGGAACCGCGATGCGTGATCTTGCCTTCGTCGGGTTCCTGCTGGCGCTGATCGGCATGGGCTTCAAGCGTCCGTTCCTGTTTGTGCTCGCCTATGTCTATGTCGACATCGTCTCGCCACAACGGCTGACCTATATCCTGCTGAACAGCGTGCCCGTGTCCCTGATTCTGGTGTGTCTCGCGGTCGGGGCCTGGGCGATGGTCGACGACAAGCGGGACACCCGGTTTGCGCCGCGACAGGTGCTGCTGGCGATGTTGCTGATCTATTGCGGCATTACCACCACGCAGGCCGATTTCCCGATCGAGGCCGCCGACAAATGGAGCTGGGTATGGAAGGCGCTGGCCTTTGCCATTTTCCTGCCGCTGACGCTACGCACCCGCCTCCGCATCGAATCGCTGGTGCTGTTCATGGTCTTGTCCGCAGGGTCGATCATCATTGTTGGGGGCATCAAGACGCTGGCGGGTGGCGGGGGCTATGGCGCGCTGAACCTGATGATGGACAGCAATAGCGGCCTTTACGAGGGGAGCATCCTGTCGACCTTTGCGATTGCCATCGTCCCGCTGATCGCGTGGCTGGCGCGGTATGGAACGATTTATGCGCCCGACTGGCGCGTGCGCGGCTTTGCCGCCGCCCTGGCCTTTGCCTGCCTGCTGATCCCCATCGGCACGCAGGCGCGCACAGGGCTGATCTGCATCGGCGTGCTGGGGGTGACTTTCCTGCGGCAAACAAAGCGGCGCGTGCTGTATCTGGGTGCCATCGGTGCCGCCGCGCTGATCGCGGTGCCGCTGCTCCCGGCCAGTTTCACGACACGGATGAATACCATTCAGGGCTATCAGGCAGATTCGTCGGCATCGACCCGGATCGCGGTGTGGCAGTGGACGATCGGCTATGCGAAGGATCACCCGTTCGGCGGCGGGTTCGATGCCTATCGCCAGAACAAGCTGCGTCTCGTCAAGCATGAAACGGTGACGACGGGCGAGCAACAGGCCACCTCGACCGTTATCGAATACGACCAGGCGCGCGCCTATCACTCGTCGTATTTCGAGATGCTGGGCGAACAGGGATATCCGGGGCTCGCGCTGTGGCTGGCGATCCACCTGACCGGCCTGTTACGCATGGAGATACTGCGCGCGCGCTATCGCAAGAGTGTCGACGATGTCTGGATATCCAGCCTCGCCATCGCGCTTCAGCAGGCGCAGTTGATTTACCTGATCGGGTCGCTGTTCGTCGGCATCGCGTTCCAGCCGTTCGCCTATATGCTGATCGGGCTGCAGATCGGCCTCGATACCTATGCCACACGGCGCGCCCGGGAGGCGAAGTCCACCACCGGTTTTGCGTCCCCTGGCCGGACCGAGGCCAGCCCCGCCTGATCGAACATGGAACGACCCTTGCACAGGCGGGTTTCGTAAAGCTGTTACCGCAAGCGAGGCGCTCCCGAAATGATATCTTTTGTCGATCCTGAACTGCCCGGCATCACCCGCAGGAAAATGCGGCATGGCTGGGGCTATTGGGATGCCAAGGGGATGCGGATCACCGACCGGGACGAGATCGACCGGTTGAACAAGATCGCGCTGCCCCCCGCGTATCGCGACGCGTGGTTTTGCCCATCGCCCGACGGCCATATCCAGGCGATCGGTTATGACGCGCGGGGGCGGAAGCAATATCGCTATCATGTCGGGTTTCGCGCGGCCCAGGATGCGGCGAAATACGACAAGTGTTCGGCCTTCGGTCGCGCCCTGCCGCTGCTTCGTGCGCGGGTCGAGCGTGATCTGGCTGGCAATGCCACCGACCGCGATACCGTTATCGCCGCCGTCGTCCGTCTGCTGGACATCGGGCATCTGCGTGTCGGCAACGAAGCCTATGCGCAATCGAACAAGAGCTTTGGCGCGACCACACTCCGCAACCGCCACGTCAAGGTCGCGGGCCAGCGCCTCAACCTGCAATATCGTGCGAAGTCGGGCGTCATGCGAAAACTGACGATCACCGACAAGGGCCTCAGCCGTGTCGTCCGCCGCGTGCAGGACCTGCCCGGCCAGCACCTGTTCCAATACCGTGACGGCGCTGGCGAAGTTCGGTCAGTCGGCTCGGCGGAGGTCAACGCCTATATCCGCGAGGCGATGGGCGACGATTTTACCGCCAAGCATTTCCGCACCTGGAGCGCGAGCGTGATCGCACTGGAGCACGTGGTCAGCACGGCCGCCTCGGGCGTCAAGGTCAAGCTGGCCGAGTTGCTGGAACCCGTCGCCGCCGCACTCGGCAACACCCCGACGATCGCGCGCAAGTCCTACGTCCACCCCACTGTGCTGGAACACGCCACGGGGGCAGTGACCGACGCGCTTCGCTTGCCGCGCAAGACGCGTTGGCTGCAACCGGCAGAACGCGCGCTGATCGAACTGCTTGACGCGGGAGCGAAGGCTGTATCCAAAGCCGCCTGATGAATAGCACTGCCAAACTACCCTCGCTCGCCGAGCGGATCGTACAATTGTGGAACGACAGCTTTGCCTGGCTGACCAGCCACAGTGCCCAGATCCTGCTAGCCGCAATATTGGGGGCGGTTATTGTCGCCATCCTGTTCGGCGCAAAGCTGCTGGGCGAACGCCTGTGCCGCGGTGATCCGGCTCGTAGCCGGTGGCGCTCGGTTATCGGCAAGGCGCTGGCGACCACGCGCGTCTGGTTCATGATCGTCGCCGCTGCTCAGATCGTCGCGACCTATGCCCACGCACCCCAGGATCTGGCGCACACCATTTATTTCCTGTTCGTCATCGCCGCGACGCTGCAATCCGCGATCTTTGTCCGTGAACTGATCCTCGGCAGCATTGAACATCGGGCCAGCGGGCATGAAACGCTGGGCAGCGCGCTGACCATCATTCGCCTGCTGGTGACCGCGGCAGTATTTTCGATCGCGCTGGTCCTCATCCTGTCGAACCTTGGCGTCAACGTCACCGGGCTGGTGGCGGGCCTCGGCGTTGGCGGCATCGCGATCGGGCTGGCGGCACAGGGCATTTTCAAGGACCTGTTCGGCGCGCTCGCCATTCTGTTCGACCGGCCGTTTCGCGTCGGTGAGACGATCAGGTTCGGCGACACCACCGGCAGGGTCGAAGCGATCGGCCTGAAGACGACGCGCATCCGCTCAATCGACGGTGAACAGATCATCATGTCGAACAACAAGCTGCTCGACACGCAAATTCACAACATGCACGGTATTGCGGAACGTCGCGTGGTGCTGACCCTGCCGCTGCACTACGCCAATCCGGGGGCCAGTCTAGCCACCATCCCCGACCTGCTCCGCGCGGTCGTCGAAGGCGTGCCCGATTGCCGGTTCGACCATGCCTGGCTCAATGCGTTCGGTGACAATGCGATCAAGGTCGAGCTGATGTTCCACGTTACCAAGGGCGCAATCGAGGTGCGCGATGCCGCCCGGCACGCCGTCATCGCCGGAGCGGTCGACGTCCTGCAAAAGGCGGGCATCGCCTTCAGTTTTCAAGCTGCCTTGCCCGACCTGATGCCGGGCACCAATGTCGCTGATATTGCGCCTGCCACGGATGCGCGCGCCCCGGTGTGATTCGCCCTGCGCCAACAGTAAATCGGACGTTGCGGAAACCGCAATTTTTGACTTGGTCGCCCGCAAAGCGGTAACTGCCCTGCGTCAGGGGCCAACCACGACCCGGCGAACGACAGGAACTTGGATGCCCAGCGTTACCGCCGATGAACTGATGGCCATGATCGGCCAGGTGGTCGGCGTATCCGACTGGCTCTGCGTCGACCAGGCGATGATCGACAAGTTTGCCGATGCCACCGGCGACCACCAGTTTATCCATATCGATCCACAACGCGCTGCGCAGACGCCGTTCGGGGGCACCATCGCCCATGGTTTTCTGACGCTGTCCCTGATGCCGATCCTGATGGAAAGGACGGTCTTGCCCAGGCTCGACAATGTCAGGATGGGCGTCAATTATGGGGGCAACAAATGCCGTTTCCTAGCCCCCGTCCGTTCGGGCAAGAATATCCGCGGACATTTCAGGTTGCTGGAATTCGCCGAAAAGCGTCCCGGCCAGTTTCAACAGACGGTCGAATTCACCGCTGAGATCGAAGGCGAGGACAAGCCCGCCCTGATTGCGGAATGGATCACCCAGATTTTCACTTGAGCTACAACCCCACGTTTTTACGACCGACATCAACAATAACAGGACCCTGATCATGCGCGACGCCCTTATCGTATCGACCGCCCGGACGCCCATCGGTCGCGCCTATCGCGGCGCCTTCAACGCCACGCCTGCGCCAACCCTGGGTGGTTATTCGATCAAGGCCGCGGTGGAACGCGCCGGGATCGACGGTGCCGAAGTTGATGACGTGGTTTTCGGCTGCGCGTTGCAGCAGGGTCACCAGGCTGGCAACATCGCCCGCACTGCGCTCCTCCGCGCCGGGCTGCCGGTCAGTGTGTCGGGCATGTCGATCGACCGTCAATGCTCGTCGGGTTTGATGGCCATCGCAACCGCCGCCAAGCAGATCATCGTGGACAACATGGACATCACCATCGGCGGCGGCGTCGAGTCCATCTCGCTGGTGCAGACCCCGCAGATGCGCGTCGCTCCCGATCCCGAACTCGTTAAGATGCACCACGACGTTTATATGCCGATGCTGCAAACCGCCGAAGTCGTTGCCAAGCGTTATGGCATCAGTCGCGACGCGATGGACGAATATGCGCTCCAGTCGCAACAGCGCACTGCCGCCGCGCAGGCCGCCGGATATTACGACCAGGAAATCGTCAGCGTCACGGCCAACATGGCGGTCGTGAACAAGGAAACCAAAGAGGTCTCCTACCGCGAGGTTACCCTTGCCAAGGACGAAGGCAATCGTCCCGAAACAACGCTCGATGGTCTGAAGTCGCTACCCCCGGTCATGGGTCCCGATTTCACGATCACCGCAGGCAATGCCAGCCAGTTGTCCGACGGTTCCTCATCGTCGGTGCTGATGGAAGCCAAGATGGCCGAACGTCGTGGCCTGACGCCGCTCGGTCGGTACGTCGGCATCGCAGTCGGCGGCACCGAACCCGACGAGATGGGGATCGGCCCGGTCATTGCCATTCCAAAGCTGTTGAAGCAATTCAATCTGAAAATGGACGATATCGGTCTGTGGGAACTGAACGAGGCGTTTGCTGTCCAGGTGCTTTATTGCCGCGACAAGCTTGGCATCCCAAATGAATTGCTGAATGTCTCGGGCGGCGCGATCTCGATCGGCCATCCTTATGGCATGACGGGAGCACGGGCGACCGGCCACGCGCTGATCGAGGGCAAGCGGCGTGGGGCCAAATATGTGGTCGTCACCATGTGTATCGGCGGTGGCATGGGTGCCGCCGGCTTGTTCGAGGTCCTTTAACTTCGCGCCCCCCGGCCCAATTGGGTTGGGGGGAACGGCTTGCCATCCCACCCGTTTTGTTTCCGTAGTCAATGGAGACGATATGATGGCGGACGACGCAATTATCACGGCAAAATTCTGGAAGGCGCTGAAATCCGACCGGACGATGTTCCTCGGACTCGCCGAAGGTGAAGACGGCCACGCCCGCCCGATGACCGCGCAAATCGAAGGCGACGAGGGTGGCCCGATCTGGTTCTTCACCGCAACGGACAATCATCTTTATACAGGCGTCGGACAGGGTGCGCGTGCGATGGCGCATTTCGTGTCCAAAGGCCATGATGTCTGGGCAACCGTCCACGGTGACCTGACGACGTCAACCGACCGGGCCACCATCGACCGGCTTTGGAACCCCTTCGTAGCGGCGTGGTATGAGAGCAAGGATGATCCGAAGATTGCGCTGATCCGCCTGAACCCCGATCAGGCCGAAATCTGGATCGACGCATCCAGCATCGTGGCCGGGATCAAGATGCTGGTCGGGATCGATCCCAAGAAGGACTATAAGGACAAGGTGGCCGAGGTAACGCTCTAAGCTATTATGCCCGACTTCCGCCCTGTTGGCGGAGGCCGGGCACCGCTGCGATCCCGGTTGAGACGCTGCCATAACGCTGCTAGGCGCGGCGAATGGCAAAAAACCCTGACGTGTCGAACAGCCGCAAGCTCGGAAATCTTAAAATCGTCTGGGGATTTGCGCTCCAATATCCGTGGCGCATCGCCGGGGCTTGCCTGGCGTTAATTGTCGCTGCGGCGGCGACACTTGCGATTCCGGCGGGTTTCCAACAGGTCATCGACCAGGGGTTCGGCGGCCATACCGCAGCAGCGCCGATAAGGTCGCCGATGCTGGTAATGCTTAAGGGCTCGTTGGGCCAGTATCTCGATGTCGGAATTAATTTCTGGTTCGAACTCCTGTTGGCGACGGTCGTCGTGCTGGCGCTGGCAACGGCTACCCGCTTTTACTTCGTGTCCTGGCTGGGCGAGCGCGTCATCGCCGATCTGCGCGCCGCCGTGCAGCGCAACTTGGTCACGCTGTCACCAAGTTTTTTTGAGGAGAATCGTCCGTCGGAGATCGCGTCGCGCCTCACCGCCGACACGTCGATCATCGAACAGGTGGTCGGCACGACGGTATCGGTGGCGCTGCGTAATATCGTCATCGGTGTTGGCGGGATCGGCTATCTGTTTTCGGTCGCGCCGCGCCTGACGGCCCTGTTACTTATCGGTATTCCCGTCATTGTTCTCCCGATCGTTGTGCTTGGCCGTCGGCTTGAGCGGATTTCACGCCAGAGTCAGGATCGGATCGCCGATGTCGGTTCGATTGCGTCGGAAACGCTGGGCGCGATGAAGATCGTTCAGGCTTTCGGGCAGCAGGATCGCGAAGTCGGTCGCTTCCGCGACGCCGTGGAAAACACGTTTTCGACCGCACAGCGGCGAATTGCGCTCCGCTCGGTGATGACCGCAGTTGTCATCACGCTGATTTTCGGGGCTATCACGCTCGTCATGTGGCAAGGCGCGCTGGACGTCATGGCGGGCAAGCTGACCGGAGGAAGCATTGCCGCTTTCGTCTTGACCGGCGGGCTGGTCGCGGGCGCTTTCGGTGCCTTGACCGAGGTTTACGGCGACTTGTTACGCGGATCGGCAGCCGCCGGTCGGCTGGCCGAGTTGCTGAACGAGCGCCCTTCGATTGCGGCACCCGCTCTGCCGATTCCGCTGCCCGAACCGGCGCAGGGACGCGTGTCGTTTTCGCATGTCGAGTTTCGCTACCCAACGCGCCCCGACGTCAGCGCACTGGTGGACTTTTCTCTCGACGTCGCACCAGGGGAAACAGTCGCGGTCGTCGGGCCCTCGGGGGCGGGCAAGACGACCTTGTTTCAATTGATCCAGCGCTTCTATGACCCCGCTGCGGGAACGGTCAGCGTCGACGGCGTCGCCCTGCCGCTTACCGACCCCGCCTGGGTTCGCGCGCGCATCGCCATGGTGCCGCAGGAAACGGTGATCTTTGCCGCCAGCGCCCGCGACAATCTGCGCTATGGCCGGTGGGATGCCGATGACGATGCCCTCTGGTCGGCAGCAGAAGCCGCCAATGCCGCGGAGTTCCTGCGCAAACTGCCCGACGGCCTCGACACGTTCATGGGCGAGGGTGGCGCACGGCTATCGGGTGGGCAACGGCAACGGCTGGCCATCGCCCGCGCGATCTTACGCAACGCCCCGATCCTTTTGCTTGATGAGGCGACATCGGCTCTCGACGCAGAAAGTGAGCGGCTGGTTCAGGACGCGCTCGATCGGTTGATGGAAAACCGCACCACGATCGTAATCGCCCACCGCCTCGCAACAGTGCGCGCCGCCGACCGGATCATCGTGATGAGCGACGGCCGGATTGTCGAAGAGGGCAATCATGACTCGTTGAGCCGGTCGGATGGGCTTTACGCACGACTGGCGAGGTTGCAGTTTGAGGGCATGGCGGCCTGATTGCGTCAGTGATTGTTACTCCGGCCAAGTCCGGAGACCGTGCGGGGTTCGAGCGCTTACGGTGTCGGGCTGCCCTCTGGACCCAGAGCTTTGCCGGGCTGACGGCCAGTCTAGTGCTGCCGCCACTGCAGCGGACGACGGCGCACTGGCGGGCAAAGAGAAGGTCCTGGATGCGGAACACTGTATCCCGCCGCTACCCACGGCAGGCACAAGAAAGGCGCGCTGTTGCCAGCGCGCCTTGTTTTCTAGTCTCTCGCTGGTTCAGCAGGGGTAAGCCCTATTTGGCGAACTGGGCATATTGCTCGTTGCCGACAAAACCCATCTTGGAAACCTTGGCCCGCTTGATCTCGGCGAACACGCGGTCTGCAACATCGTAGCGCGATTGCGGATCGGGCTGGACATGCAGTTCGGGCTCGGGAGCCATGTCCCGGGTGCGCCCGAGATAATCACGCAACGTCGCCATATCGATCGGCGTCGCATTCCACAGGATCGTGCCTGCGGGATCGATCGACAGCTTGTTCACCACCGGGTCGATCGGTGGCTTAGGCTGGTTCGGGTTGTTCGCGGGAAGATCGATCTTCACGGCGTGCGTCTGGATCGGAATCGTGATTATGAGCATGACGAGGAGCACGAGCATGACGTCGATCAACGGCGTCGTGTTCATTTCCATCATCGGATCATCGTCATTACCGCCGGTACTCATTGCCATCGGGCAAACTCCTCAAAATCTTGTCAGTCGGTTGCGGTCAGCCGCCGTTCGGTGGTGGCTCCGAAATAAATCCGACCTTTGTGAAACCGGCCATCTGGAAATTATAGATTGGTCCGGCGATGCACCGCCATGGCGTGTTGATGTCGCCACGGATGTGCGCTTCGGGAAGTTCGAGGCCCGGCGCATCGACGCCGCCCTGCCGCGCGATTTCATCCTTCAACTTCTTGACGGCGCGATCGAGCAGCTCAGTCGAGTCGACGGGGGACTGGCCCCAGTAAACCTGGCAAGCTCCATTCGAACTGGCCTTGATCGACAGCGACACGTTCTCGGGCTTGGTGGTCGTCGGATCGAACCGGACCTTGGGCAGCTCAAGCGGAATCTTTTGTACGATCGCCGGAATGGTGATCAGAAATATGATCAGCATGACCAACATGACATCGACGAGCGGTGTCGTGTTGATGTCCGACATCGGCTGGTCGTCGCCTTCGTCGCCACCTACACTCATTGACATATAACGATCCTGTCCCGTTCGGGAAATCGGGGGGCCGAGCGCCCCCCTTCATGGTTGGTAGAGCATCTAGTTGGCACCGGTTTTGAGATAACCGGCGCCGGATATCAGGCCTTGATTGGCGCTGTTGGAGCAGGCTTGGCAGGTGCCATCGGCTTGGCCGCAACACGCGCGCCGGCCGAAGGCTTGACCGCGCCGCCCGAAGCCATCCAGCCGTGGACATCGTTCGTAAACGTACCAAGGTTTTCCGAGATCATCTTGTTGCGGCTCTGGAGCCAGTTGTAGGCAAGCACGGCAGGAACCGCGACGGCGAGGCCGATGGCGGTCATAATGAGCGCTTCACCGACCGGACCAGCAACGGTGTCGATCGACGCCTGGCCAGCCGTACCGATAGCCAGCAGAGCGCCGAGAATACCGATGACGGTGCCGAACAGACCGATAAACGGTGCGGTCGAACCCGTGGTCGCCAGGAATGCGAGGCCGGACTTCAGCTTCGAATCGATCGCAGCGCGGGTGCGCGACAGCGACATCTGGGTCCAGTCATGCGCGTCGACCGGATCGGTCAGCAGCGTGTGCTGGTCCTGAGCGCGCAGGCCGTCGTCGACGATCTGGCGATAGGCGCTGTCCTTGTCGAGTTTCGACGCGGCTTCCTTCAGGCTGGTCGCATTCCAAAACGCGGCGCGAACCTTTTTGCCCTCGTTGATAATCTTTTGCTGTTCCCACAGCTTGGCGAACAGGATGTAGAGCGAAATCATGAACATAGCCACGAGAATGAGGAACACGCCCCATGTCAGTGCGCCACCCTGTTTCAGAGCGGCGGTCAGGCCGAATTTCGCTTCGTGAGAGCCCGCTGCCTCGCCTGCAGCGACCTGGCCGGCTGCGATGATCTGGATCAACATGTTTCGTTTATTCCCTTGA
>NZ_JANXNX010000063.1 GCF_025353885.1 Sphingomonas sp.
GGTCCCAAGGTCGGTCAATCGAACCCTCAATGCCCCGAGGATGGTTACGAAGCCGTTAAGACCTGGCGCGCGCCAAAGACTTGCCCCGCCTCGGCCGCACTGATATGCGCCACCCGCACCCTGTGCCGCCTATAGGATTCGAACCTACGACCCCCGCATTACGAATGCGATGCTCTACCAACTGAGCTAAGGCGGCACAGGGTGCGGGTGGCGCATATCAGTGCGGCCGGGGCGGGGCAAGTCTTAGGCGCGCGCTAGGTCTTAACGGCTTCGTAACCATCCTCGGGGCATTGAGGGTTCGATTGACCGACCTTGGGACCACCGAATGGACAGGATGCGCGACTTTTCCGATGACAGAGACACTGCGACCGATGTTTCGGAAGCATATGATCCTGCCATTGAAGACCAGGGGATCGACACGCCTGTCGTGATCGGGACCGACGAACGGCGGATGCACGTTCGCGCGTATAATCACTGGGCGTCGCTGCTTGACGGGCGGGCCTATCCCTCGGTCGAGGACCTCCATCCCGAAGATGGCCAGGATTTTGCCCCGCACAGTGTTCTGCTCGATTTTACGGCTGGTTCGTCATCGCCCTCGATCGCGTGGCTGGGCCAGAAATTGCGCGCCGAATGCGACTTGCCGGGCGAAGTCGATTCGATTGCCGATGTGCCCCCGCGGTCGTTGCTGTCCCGCCTGACCGATCATTACCTGCAGATCATCGCCAATCGCGCTCCAGTCGGTTTCGAAGCCGAATTCGTAAACTCGCGCGGTCACAACACCATGTATCGCGGAATATTGATGCCGCTGTCGTCCGACGACGACACCATCGATTTTATTTATGGCGTGATCAACTGGAAGGAAGTGGCGCCGTCGCCCCAGGCCGACGCGATTGAAAGTGAAATCGCCGCCGCACTGGCAGCACAACCGCATCGACCGACGATGCCGGTCTGGGCCGATGGGCCCAGTGCAGCCGCGACCAAGCCACGGCGCGAGGCAGTCACCGCTGCCCGCGAATTGCCGGCTGCCGATCATGAAATAGACGAAGCCGAAGACATGCTGGTCGTTGCTGGTCCAGAAACCGGTCTCGCGGACTGGCTGACCGCGGCTCGTGCCAGTGCCGAGGCCGTCCGCCATGCCGACAGCCGGGGCCGCGCCGCGCTCTATCATGCGCTGGGCCAGGCTTATGATTTTGCGCTTTTAACCGATGATCGCGTGCAGGAATACGCCGATCTGCTGAAATCGACGCGGATCGTGGCGCAGGAACGCGCGCCCATGACGCCCGTGGTGAAACTGGTGTTCGGGGCGGAATACGACAAGACCCGCCTGACCGAATTCGCAGCTGCGCTGAGCTATGCCAAACGGCATGCGTTGCCAGCGGGCGGCATGGGTCATTTCCTCGATCAATATCCGGGCGGCCTGAAGGCGGTCGTCGCGGCGGAACGGCGTGAGCGGCGGCCGGCCGACAAGCCTGTCAAGATCGACGTGGCGCGCGAGGCGGCGCGTGCGCTGGAAGCACAGGCGATCCTGACGCTGCCCGGGGACGACGAATTCGTAGTGCTCATCGCGCGCAGGATCGATGGCGAGCGCGTCGCCGTCATCGGAGTCGTCGACGGTGACAAGCCGATGCTGGACCGCGCTTTGAAGGCGATTA